>NZ_JAAKZV010000140.1 GCF_011044975.1 Streptomyces coryli
GCCCAACCGACCCCGGCACCGCCGGAATCCCCCCACGCCCAGCCGCCCTCCCATACCAAAGCCCGCTGTCCTTCACCGTCCGCCGCTGCGTCTCCCGGTCCACATGCACCAGCCCGAAGCGCGGCCGATACCCCATCGCCCACTCGAAGTTGTCGATCAGCGACCAGTGGTAATACCCCTCCACCGGCGCCCCAGCCCCGATCGCCGCATGCACCGCCGCCAGATGCCGGTGCAGGAAGTCCACCCGCCGGTCGTCGTGCACCGCGCCGTCCGGTCCGGGCTGGTCGTTGAAGACGCCGCCGTTCTCGGTGACCATCAGCGGCACGCCCGAATACTCCTCGTGCAGCCGCACCAGCAGCGACTCCAGCTCGTCCGGCAGGATCTCCCAGTTCAGGTCGGTACGCGGGACGTCCGCACGTCCGCCCTCGACCTTCCACGGCCAGGGACCGTCCCCCGCCCCTGCCCGCACGATCCTGCGGGTGTAGTAATTCACGCCGATGAAGTCGCTGCCCGCCGCGATCGTGTCCTCGTCCCCGTCACGTACGAAGTCCAGCGGACCGATCGCCCGCTCCCAGTGCGCGCGCATGTCGGCCGGATAGCCGCGCCCGTGCACCGGGTCCAGGAACCAGCGGTTCGTATAGCCGTCCGAGCCGTGCGCCGCCTCGTGGTCCGCCGCGCTGTCCGTGGCGGGAGTGTGCGGCCACAGGCTGTACGCGATGCCCGCCCGCGCATCGGCACGCGCCCCGCCCGAACGCAGCTCACGCACCGCAAGGCCGTGCGCCAGCAGCAAGTGGTGCATCGCCTCCGCGCTGCCCCGCAGGTCCTTCTCGCCCGGCGCGTGCAGTCCCAGCTGATGACCCAGCAGGCCGATGACCCACGGCTCGTTGATCGTCACCCAGTCCCGCACCCGGTCGCCGTACGCCTCGAAGCACACCGCCGCGTACTCCGCGAAGCGCTCCGCCGTCTCCCGCGCGCGCCAGCCGCCCCGCTCCTGGAGCGGCTGCGGCAGGTCCCAGTGGTACAGGGTCACGAGCGGCTCGATGCCGCGCTCCAGCAGGCCGTCGATCACCCGGTCGTAGTGGTCGAGGCCGCGCTTCTCGACCCGCCCGGCCCCGCCGTCCGGCAGGATGCGCGGCCAAGACAACGAGAAGCGGTGCGCGTTCAGCCCCAGCCCCGCCATCAGGTCGGCGTCCTCCGCCCACCGCCGGTACTGGTCGCACGCCACGTCACCCGTGTCGCCGTTCTCGATCGCCCCCGGCACCGCCGCGAAGCGGTCCCAGATCGACTCGCCCTTCCCATCCGCGCGTACGGAACCCTCCACCTGGTACGCCGAGGTGGACGTCCCCCACCGGAAGCCGTCGGGGAAGCGAAGTGTGTCGGTCACCGGAACTCCTTGTACTCGGGCATTTCGCGCACCGCCTCGCAGCCATAGAGCAGCACCCCCGCCGACCAGGCGTGCGAGAGCGTGAGCAGCATGCCCTTCGCCTGGAAGCACTCGGTCTGGTAGAAGCGCTCGCTGACCATGCCGCGGTAGGCGTTGAAGTCGCCGTCGGCGCGGGCCACGAACTGCCGGAAGCAGTCGAGGTTTTCGCGCGCCGACGTCAGGTAGTAGGCGTCGCCCGTGTGCCGGGCCAGCCGGGTCAGCTCCGGCAGGCAGATCAGGCCGAAGGCGTGCAGGTGCTGATTGGACGGGGAGGCCTGGTCGCCGCCGCGGGTGCGGAAGCCGTAGCGGGCGAGGAAGGTGTGCTCGGCGAAGGCGACGTCGTAGGTGTAGCGGAAGGTGAGGGTCCAGTCCGCCGCGCGGCGCGCCAGGTCGAGCCAGCGCGGGTCGCCCGGGTCGGCCTCGTGGAGCAGCGTGTACGCGATCACCGCGTTGTAGCCGTCCTCCGACGTCGGCGCCAGCGACACATCCTCCGGCGCCCCGCAGATGAATTCCTGCAGCACGTCACCCGAGTACGCCTCCCCCGCCCGCCGCGCCGCCGCCAGCAGCTCCGGCTCGCCGAAGGCGTCCGCCGCCTCCACCAGCGCGCCGATCCACGCGAGTCCGGCCGCGCCCTCGTACGACATGGGCTTGCCGGTCTCGGTGTGGTGCGCGGCGGCCAACCGCCCCGTCGCCGCATCCTGGCCGGCCACCGCCACCGCGAGGTTCGAGCGCACGGCCCGCTCCCACTGGGGGTGCGAGTGACCGAGCGAACGCTCGGCGACCAGCGCCCGCAGCAGGAACAGCGTCGCGTCCCCCAGCGTGCGCGCGTGCAGCCGGCTCCGGTCGGGCGTCCAGCCCGCGTTCCAGCCGCTCGACGCCGACCACTGCCCCCAGAAGGTGCCGCCCGGCGTCAGATTCCCGGCGATGTTGTCGAGCACCGCCACCCCGGCCGCGGCCTGCTCGGCAGCTCCCGTACGCCGCGCATGCAGGAGCAGCGCATGTGCATACGGGCTGCCGCTCACCCACGACACGTGCATCGCTTGCCGGTCGCCGCGCTCGCCGAGCGCCTCCCGGTCGAAGGCGGCGGTCTCCAGCAGCACGGCCGGGTCCGGCCGGTAGTGCCAGCGGTGCAGCCCGTACGCCGACAACTCGGCCGCCTCGTCGAGGCCCACCCAGGCGGCGGGCTCCTGCTCAACAGGCATTCGGGCATGCAGCGCGCGCAGCACCGGCGCATACGCATGCGGGTCCGCTTCCGTCAGGTGCACCGTGAAGCGCAGGGTGTGCTCCTCGCCCGGCTCCCACCGCCACAGCGGCGCCTCCGCCGGCTTCGGGGTCCCGCTCCCGTAATACGAGACCGGCTCCTCCCGGTACGGCGCGTGCAGCCGCAGCGCCGGGCGGTCGCCGTCGAGGAGGGCGAAGCCGACGCCCTGCTCGCCGAGTTCGCCGGTCTCGGCCGCCAGTGCCAGCGCGGCGCCGCCGTGAGAGTCGCGGGCGAAGACGGCGGGAGTCGCGCAGCGGTCGGCGCGGAAGGACCACGCCTCGGCGGTCATGCCGTCGGGGTCGTGCGCGCCGCGCTCGTAGCGGGGATACGGCCGTTCGCAGTCCGGCCGCCGGTTCTCGCCGTAGAAGACACCGGGGATCAGCCACCCCGGCTCGGGACTCTCCCCGAGCCGCGCCTCCACCCGCAGCCCCACCTCCACGGGCTCCGCCGCCGTCCGCCGCACGGTGAGCTCCGCCTCGCGCAGCCCACCGCCGGGCCCCAGCCGCAGCCGGGCGCTGAAGCCCTCGGCCGAGCCGTGGACTTCAAGCACCCCATCCGCCCCGGTCGAAGCACCTTCCGCAGGCACGGGCAGGCAGCGCCCATCCGCCGTCATCAGCCCCACGACGTACGGCAGCACCACCTCCCCGCCGACCGCGGCATCCCGCAACGTCACCACACTCACTGCGCCCGCTCCAGCAGATCCGTCTCCGTGACCGGCGCCTCCAGGTCGCCCGGCACCCGGAAGGTCTTGATCTCGTTCGGCCCGAACTCCGCCTCGATCACCCGCCCGCCGAGCATCGGCAGCTCGATCCGCGCCGAGGCCGCGACGCCGTGCGACTCGTAAGCACGCACCACGAAGTCGCCGCTCCCGTCCTCGTCGCCCTTGACGACGGTGACCAGCACACTCCCCGCCCCGTCGTCCGCATGCGCGACCCGCTGCCCGAACGGGCCCGCGTGGAAGGTCTCCAGCAGCCCGAACGCGGGCTGGTTGAGCTCCGCCGCCCGGCGCACCGGGTCGGCGGCGCGCCAGTCGCCGGCGTGCGGGATCAGGGTGTAGCTGAACTCCTGCCGCCCCTGGTCGAGGTACTCGTACACCCCGTCAGGGTCGAGCAGCTTCGGCTCGTGCCAGGCGTAGACCGGGCTGCGCAGCGCGGTCATGCCGATGCGGCCGTCGAGGACGTCGTGACCGTGCTTGGAGTCGTTGGCCACCGCCAGGCCCGCTCGCCCGCCACCCGGCAGCGTGCCGCTCACATCCACCCACGCCTGCGTCGGCTCCTCGGTGCCGTCCGGGGTGCGCTCCAGGTGGCCGTACGGGACCTCGTGGGTGGCCGTCACGTCCGAAAGGGCGGTCGGGAAGCGGAGCTTGAGGAGCTTCAGCTGCTCGTGCCAGTGGACGACGGTGCGCACGTCGACCTGCCGCGAACCGGCGGACAGCGTCAGCTCCTCGGCGAGGGTGGAGCGCTCGTAGGTGCTCTCGATGCGCAGCACCGCCCGCACCGGGCCCGATTCCACCAGCCGCACCCGCGAGCAGCGGAAGGCGCCCGCGTCGTGGTCGTAGGAACGGACGCGGTGGCCCCATGTGTCGGAGGCGTCGTCGATGACGGCGGCGTGCGGCTCCGGGTGCTCGGGGATGAGCTCGGTGCCGTGGTCCTTGTCGTACAGCGAGGACAGCCAGCCGGTGGCAGGGTCCACGACGAGCTTGAGGTATTCGTTCTCCAGCGTCGTCTCGGTGGCGGTGACCGGACCCCCCTCTCCCGCAGGCACCGCGCCCGGCAGCAGGTGGTACACCCGGTGCCCCATCGGCGGCACCGTGGCCCGGAAGGCGATCCGGCCGCGGCTGCCGTTCATGGCCGACTCGGAGCGGGTGAGCTGCAGCGGCACCGGGTTGTCGGCCTCGTCCACCAGGTGGACGTTCGCCGCCTGCCCGTACTCCGCCTCCACGTCCGTCGTCAGCTCCCACGGGTGCGGGTTGAAGACGACCAGCGGCACCGTCTCCTCCCGGTGCGGGATGTCGATGCGGCGGGCGATGGCCTGCACCGAGCGGTTGAAGACCTCGGCCGCGATGGACCGGGCCCGCCCGTAGTCGTCCCGCGCGTCGTCGTACGCGCTGCGGATCGACGTCCCGGCGAGGATGTCGTGGAACTGGTTGAACAGCACCAGCTTCCACGCCTCGGTGAACTGGGCCAGGGGGTACGGCTCTCCGGTCAGCGCCTGGGCGACGGAGGCCCACTTTTCCGCCCGCTGGAGCTCGTTCTCGGCGCGGCGGTTCCAGCGCTTGACGCCGGAGTGCGCGGAGTAGCAGCCGGGGCCGTGGTGCTGCAGCTCGCCCGCGTATACGGGGATGTCGTCGCGGTCGCGGACCCGGTCGAAGAACGCCTCCGCGTGGGAGAGCTGCAGCTTCGGCAGGCCGCCGAGCGCGTCGAGGCGCTTGACGGAGTCGAGGTTGGCCTTGGTCGGGCCGCCGCCGTGGTTGCCGACGCCGTACCAGACCATCAGCTCGTCCTCGTCCGCGGGCATCATGGCGAGGGACTTGTCTAGGTGGCCGCCGATGTCCTGGCCCGGGCTGCCGTATTCGTTCGGGAGGCGGTAGGCGAGGACTCGCGAGCCGTCCGGTGCCTCCCAGTGGAAGAACAGGCCGGGCAGCGCCATCTCGTGTCGCCCCGGCCGCAGGAAGACGTAGCCGTCCATCCCCGACTTCCGCAGGATCTGCGGGATCTGCGCGTTGTGCCCGAACGGGTCGAGGTTGCAGCCGAGGGTGGCGGCCTGGCCGAACTTCTCGAGCAGGTAGCGCTGCCCGTACAGCGCCTGCCGGACGAAGGACTCGCCGGCCGGGACATTGCAGTCCGGCTCGATCCACCAGCCGCCGACGACCTGCCAGCGGCCCTCGCCGACGCGCTTGCGGATGGTCTCGAAGAGGTCGGGGTCGTGCTTTTCGATCCATTCCAGGTACATGACGGAGTCGCAGGTGAACACGAAGTCGGGGTACTCCTCCATGCGGTCGACGGCGGACTGGAAGGTGGCGCGGATCTCCTGCAGGCCTTCGGGCCAGCGCCACAGCCAGACCGGGTCGATGTGCGCGTTCCCGACCAGGTGCACGGTGCGGCTGCGGGAGTTGGGCTTGGGGGCGGGGGCGGCGGCGGTCATCGGTCAGGCCTCCTGGCGGTGGTCGTCGGTCTGCGCGGCCCAGTCGTCCACCTGCTCGCTGAGCAGGTGGAGCAGCGTCAGGTGCATTTCCTGGATGCGGGCGGTGGCGGTGGCGGGGACGGTGAGGACGTGGTCGGCGTGGTCGGCGGCCGGGCGGCCGCCGTGGTCGCCGCCGGCGAACAGGACGGTGGTGGCGCCGGCGGCGCGGGCGGCTTCGAGGCCGCGGACCACGTTGCCGGAGCGGCCCGAGGTGGAGAAGGCGATCACCATGTCGCCGGGCCTGGCGAGGGCGGTGACCTGGCGGGCGAAGACGTCGTCGAAGGCGTAGTCGTTGCCGATGCAGCTGACGACGGTGGGGTCGGTGGCCAGCGATACGGCCGGCAGCGGGCGGCGCTCGCGCAGGTAGCGGCCGATGAGCTCGCCCGCGAGGTGCTGGGCGTCGGCGGCGCTGCCGCCGTTGCCGAACGTGTAGAGGCGGCCGTCGGCGGCGTAGACATCGATCAACCGCTGGGCGACCTTGTGCAGTTCGGGGATCAGCTCCCGGGTGCGCTCGGCCACGCCGAGGTGGTCGGCCAGCTGGTGTGCGGGGTCCGCGGGCATCGTGCTCCGTAAGTAAGTACGTGGGGTGTACGCGTCGTTCGGGTCAGGTCAGCCGCTCGAAGCCGATCGCCGCCGCGCCGAGCACGCCGGCGTGGTCGCCGCCGGTGGCGGGGACGATGCGGACGGCGGCGGCCGCCGGGCCCATGGCCTGCGCGGCGACCCGCCGCCGCAGCGGCTCGAAGAGCTGGTCGCCGACGCGGGTGACCCCGCCGCCGAGGACCAGCAGCTCCGGTTCGTAGAGATTGACGATGCTGGTCAGACCGCTGCCGAGGAGGTCGAGCGTCTCTTCCCACAGCGCGGTCGCGTACGGGTCGCCGGCGCGGGCGGCGGCGGTGACGTCGGCGGCGGTGAGCTCCTCGATGGCCGCGAGCGAGGAGTCGGCGGGCATGCCTTCCCGCGCCCGTTCGGCGATCGAGGTCCCGGACGCGTACGCCTCCAGGCAGCCCGCGCGCCCGCAGCCCTTGCAGTGCCGGCCGCCGGAGCGGACGGTGACGTGCCCGGGCTCGCCGCCGTTGCCGGCCGCGCCCCGGAAGGTGCGGCCGTCGAGCACCGCGCCGCCGCCGACGCCGGTGGAGATGGTGAGGTAGACGAGGTGCTCGCTGCCCCGCCCGGCGCCGAAGCGCCACTCCCCCGCCGCGCCGGCCGTGCCGTCGTTGTCCACGACCGCCGGGATGTCGTACGCCTCGTAAGCGAGCCGTGTGATCGGGATGTCCACCCAGCCCGGCAGGTGCGGCGGGCACCGCAGCATGCCCGTATACGGGTCGAGGGGCCCGCCGCAGCCGATGCCGGTGCCCGCGAGCGCGCGGACATCCGTACCGGCCGCCTCCACGGCCTCCCAGCCGAGGTCGAACAGCCGCTTCAGCGACCGCTCCGGACCCTCCTGTACGTGCGTGGGGCAGGTCGCGGACGACAGCACGCTGCCGTCCGCGGCCACGACTCCGGCGGCCAGTTTCGTACCCCCGATGTCGAGGGCGAGTACGGCGCGCGCCGCCTGGGAGTGCTGGGTCATCAGCCCTTCCGTCCTTGTGTAGCGATGCCCTCGGTGAAGTGCCGCTGGCAGAGGAAGAAGATGAGGATCATCGGGAGCGTGACGATGACGGAGGCCGTCGCGACGATCTCCCAGCGCCATTCGCCGCCCTCGCCGAACTGGTCGAGCACGGCCTTCAGTCCGCGCGGCACCGTGTACAGCTCCGGGTCGCGCAGATAGATCAGCGGCCGCACCAGGTCGGTCCACGCCGCCTGGATCTCGAAGATGAACGTCACCAGCAGCGCCGGCTTGCAGAGCGGCACGGCGATGCGCCAGTACAGGGTCCAGTAGCTGGCGCCGTCCACCCGCGCCGCCTCGAACAGCTCCCGTGGCAGCCCGAGGAAGAACTGCCGCAGCAGGAAGATGTAGAAGGCGCTGCCGAAGAGGTTCGGCGCCCACAGCGGCAGCTGGCTGCTGGAGAGATGCATCCAGTCCCAGATCAGGTATTGCGGCACCATCAGGACCGTGCCCGGCAGCATCATCGTGCCGATGACCAGGGCGAAGAGCACGTTGCGGCCCGGGAAGCGGAAGTACGCGAAGCCGAAGGCGACCAGGCCGCTGGAGATCGTCACCGCGACCGCGGCGGCCAGGGTGATGACCGTGGAGTTCCACAGCCAGGTCAGCATCGGGAACGCGTCCCAGATCTCCGAGTAGTTGCCCGGCTTGAAGGTCTCCGGGATCAGGGCGTTGTCGAAGACCTGCTGGGCCGGCTTGAAGGAGGCGCTGACCAGCCACAGGAACGGGTAGAGGAAGGCGATCGAGCAGCCGATCAGCAGGATCATCCGTATCGCCCGGCCGAGCGGGCCCGCGGGCCCGCGCCGCTCGCCGACCGTGCGCCGCCGCTTGGCGGCGGGGGGTGCGGCACCCGGCGCTTCGGCGTCGTTCGTACGGCGTTCGTCGAGCACCGTCATCGCGCATCCCCCTCGTAGTAGACGAACCGCTTGCTGAGCCGGAACTGGATCACCGTGATCACGACGATCACCACGAACAGCAGCCAGGCCAGCGCGGAGGCGTATCCCATGTGCATGAACTGGAAGGCCTGCTGGAAGAGGTAGACGACGTAGAAGAGCGCGTCGTCGCTCGTGTACGACTGGGCCTGGCCGGTGCCGTAGAAGGCGGTGTAGGCCTCGGTGAAGGTCTGCAGTGAGCCGATGGTGTTGACGACGAGGGTGAAGAACAGCGCGCCTGAGATCTGCGGCAGCGTCACGTGCCGGAAGCGGCCCCAGGGGCCCGCGCCGTCCAGCTCGGCCGCCTCGTACAGGTCCTGGGGGACGTTGCGGAGTGCGGCGAAGTAGATGACGACGGTGGTGCCGAGGGACCAGAGCGAGATGAGGACCAGGCCCGGCTTGATCCAGGGCCCGTCGGTGGTCCAGCTCGGTCCGGTGATGCCGATGTAGCCGAGCGCCTTGTTGATGACGCCGACGTTGCCGTTGAAGAGCATCAGGAAGAGCACGCCGACGGCCACGTGCGGGGTCATCACCGGGAGGTAGAAGACCGTACGGAAGAAGCCGGCGGCGCGGCCGACGCGCAGCAGCAGCATGGCCAGGGCCAGCGCGATCGCCATCTGCAGCGGGACGCGGAGGACCGTGAAGAGCAGCGTGTTCATCATCGACTTCGCCACGGACGGGTCGTCGAAGAGCTGCTTGTAGTTGGCGAGGCCGACGCCCTGGGTGGAGCCGATGCCGTCGTAGTTGGTGAAGGACAGCACGAAGCTGGCGATCATCGGGCCCGCGGTGAAGATCAGGAAGCCGATCATCCAGGGCAGGATGAACAGGTAGGCGGCGCGGGTGTCACGGCGCTTGAAGGCCGCGCGCAGACCGCCGCGGCGGGCGCCCGGTCGCGGGTCGCCGAGAGTGGGTGCGGTCACGGGAGGCTCACCTCTTTCCCTGATTCGCGATGTCGAGGACGCTCTGCGCCTGCTTCTGCGCCTGGTCGAGGGCCTCCTTCGGGGTCTGCTCGCCGGACAGGACGCGGTTCACGGCCTTCTGCCAGGCGCTGGTGAACTCGCTGCCCGCGGCGTTGGCGGGCACGGCGAAGCCCTTGTCCTGCACGTCGTAGAGGGTGCGGGTGGCCTTGTCGTACGCCTCGTTGCCGCTGGGCTTCCAGATCTTGGTCTCGATGTCGCGGTCGGCGGCGGCGTTGCCGGTGAAGTCGCCGACGTACGGGCCCTTGTTCTTCTTCGCCTCGGCCCGCTTGGCCTTGGCGCCGATCTGCCAGGTCTTGGCGGAGCTCATCGCCTTGATGAAGGTGCAGGCCTCGTCGGGGTGCTTGGAGCCCTTGGGGATGGCGAAGGAGTAGCCGGTGGTCCAGTTGATCGTCCGGCCCTTGCGGTCCTTGAAGGGGACCGCGACCAGGTCGGTCTTGGGCGAGTTCTGGGCGAGGACGTTCACCCACCAGTTCTCGAAGGGGAGGGCGCCGATCTGCTTGCGGGCCATCGGGTTCTTGGTGCCGAACATGTCGAAGGAGTCGTTCAGCGCCTTGACCTTGCCCCAGCCGCCCTGGATCTTCAGCAGGTTGCTGGTGTATTCGAGGGCCTCGACGACCTTGGGGCTGTTCAGCGTGGCGGTGCGGCCGTCGTCGGTGATCAGCGCGCCGCCGTTGGCCTTCACCCACATCGGGAAGAACTCGGGGATCTTGGGGTTGAAGCCGATCCGGCTGAGCTTGCCGCCGTCGGACTTCACCAGCTTCTTGGTGGTCCGCTCCAGGCGGTCCCAGTCGGAGGTGTCGAAGTCCTCGGGGGTGAGGCCCTCGTCCTTCAGCAGGTCGCCGTTGATCAGCATGACGCGGCTGTCGTACGAGTTCGGCAGGCCATAGAGCTTCCCGTTGAGGGTGGCCTCGTCGATGGCCGGGTCGCGGTACGCGTCGACGTTGATGTGCTCCTTCTTCGCGCACGCGTCGAGCGGGAGCAGGGCGCCGCGGGCCGCGTAGCCGCCGATCTTGGCGCGGTCCATGTTGACGACGTCCGGCGGGTCGTCGGCGGCCACGGACGACAGGAACTGCTGCTCGTCGAAGGAGCCCTCGTTGACCCGGATCTTGATGTCCAGGGCCTTGCGGGCCTGGTCCATGCGGGCGCCCGAGAGGGCGTCGCCGAGGCCGTAACCCATGGTGGTGAAGGACTTCGAGGAGTCGTCGCCGGCGAGGCTGACGCCGCCGCAGGCGGCCGTCAGCGGCAGGAGCCCGAAGGCGGCGGCGAGGGCCAGCCGCCGACGTATGCGCTTTGGGGGTGGTGCAGCCATGTGCTCTCCCTTGAGGTGTGGCTGACACAGGGAAGTGGCGAGATGGGATCGTTCCCATGTGAGAACGTACCCACACGAGGAACAGGGGTCAATGGATCGTGAACACAAGGTTTCAGAAAGACAGAAGACGCAGGTCAGCGCTGCGGGACGGCCAACGTCGAGCCGCGCTCGACCAGTTCGGGCTGCAACACCTCGGCCGCGGGACGGCCACCGATGCCGGTGGCGCGCTTCAGCAGCATCTCGGCGGCCCGTACGCCCATGTCGTAGACCGGCTGCCGGACGGCGGTGACGCCGGGCTCGACCATCCGCATCCAGGTCATGTCGTCGAAGCACACCAGTGAGCAGTCCGCCGGCACCCGCTGCCCGCGCCGCTTCAGCTCCTGCCAGACGGCCTCACCGACGACGTTGTTCGCCGCGAAGACGGCGGTGACATCGGGGTTTTGGTCGAGGAACGCGCTCACGTCCCCGATCGGATCCGCCGGCCGCAGCCCGAGCGTGAGCACCAGCCGCCGCGACACCGGCACCCCGGCCTCGCGATGCGCCGCCCGGTAGCCCTTGAGCCGGGCCTGACCGGTGTCCCACGCCGTCTCGTCCGTGATCATCGCTATCCGCCGGTGCCCGCGCGCGAGCAGATGCCCGACGGCCTCGCGCGCGCCCAACTCGCTGTCGATGGTGACGGAGTCGCAGCCGCGCACGCCCGAGCGGCGGTCCACCTCGACCACGGGCATCCCGCGGTCGACGAGCGCCTGCGTCGCCGCCTTGCCGACCGGCGCGAGCAGCACGCCGGCGGCGCGCATGGACAGGAACGCCCGCGCCCCGGCGGCCGCTTGGTCCTCGCTGCCGTGGTCGTCGACCAGCACGAGCTGCTGCCCGGCGGCGGCCAGGGTCTGCTCCACGCCGGCGGCCAGTTGGGCGTAGAACTGGTTGCGCAGATCCGAGACCAGCAGCCCGACCAGGCCGCTCGACTGGCCCTTGAGGGTGCGGGCGGAGACGTCGGGCACGTAGCCGAGCCGGTCGGCGGCCTCCTGGATACGGGCCTTGATGGAGTCGGCGACGTAGCCGTTGCCCGCGAGCGCGCGGGAGGCGGTGGACCGGGAGGTGCCGGCGGCCTCGGCGACGTCGCGGAGGGTGACCCTGCCGCGCTTGCTGTTCCCGTGGCCGTTGCTTCCGTGCCCGGTCATCCGGTCTTCTCCCCGCCCGCGCGCCAGTGCGCCCACTGCAGCCGCAGCGCCGCGTAGTCGTCATCGTCCAGCGGCTCGCCGGTGCGGTCCAGATGCGTGCTGTGGTAGAGCGCGGGCACGCCGAGTCCGGTCTTCATCGCGGCGTACGCGCGCCACTGCTCGCGGTCCGGGGTGCACCAGTCGTCGGTGTCCACGGGCAGCTGCGGACAGCTCGCGGCCGTGACGGCGGCGCGGTAGCGCATCTGCGGGATGACCGGGGCATACGGATCCGGGTCGTCGAGGCGCAGCATGTCGTTGAGCCGGATCATGTCGGTCACCCCCGCGAAGGCCGGATGCGGCGTGTGGGTGATGACGAGCGCGTCCGGCTTTGCCGCCTTGGCTGCCGCATGGATCACCGCGAGCAGATCGTACAGCAGCGCAATCCCCCAGCCGGGGCCGTGCGCTGCGAGGTTGTGCCCTGAAGGGGTGTCGGCGGTGAAGTCGATCTTGAGCCCGTCGGCGTCGAGACCGCCGGGCGCCAGCATGCCGGCGACGGAATCGGCGAGCAGGTCGCGGGCCTTGGGGTGCGTCGGGTCGATCGCGACCGGGTGGCCGTCGGGCGTCCGGACGCACCATTCGTCGGGCACGCCCTCGGTGGACCAGGCCCGCCACCAGAGCAGCACCTTCTGTCCGCGTTCGTGCCGGTCACCGATCCAGCCGGGCAGATCGGGCCACTTGGCGCGGTCGGGGTGCCAGGTGCCGTACGACTCCTGCCACTTGTCGTCGATGACGACGGTGCCGGGGACGAGCCCGTGCCGCTCCAGGTGGCCGAGGTGGGCGTCGTACTCCTGCTGGGTGGAGAGCGCGGGCGCGGGGCGCCCGGTGTCGCGGGCGCGGGCCATCTGGGCGCCCCAGCCGCAGAACATCGGCTCGGTCCACCAGGCGGGGGCGGCGTCGGCGCGGTCCGCGGGCGGGGCCCAGCCGTTGGCCTCCAGCCAGGCGCGGTGGGCACGCAGGCCCGTATACGGGTCGGGGTGGCCGGGCGCGAGGAGCAGCGCCGGGGTGCGGTACGTACCGTCGACCGGGGTGTGGCCCTCGTACGACAGGCGGAGGTGGAAGCCCTGGTCCGAGGGGACATAGGCGGCCTCGGTGAAAGTGAGGTCGCGGACCGGGGCGCCGAGTCCGAGCGTGAGCCAGTCGGCGTCGGTGGCGGTGCCCGGATCGGCCTCGTCGGGGTACGCCTCGGTGGTCAGCGCGAAGCACAGCGGGGCGGGCGTGAAGAACCAGTGGCCGCGCCCGGGACGGGCGTCGCCGGAGGCGCCGATCACCGCGCTCCCGCCGGCGCCGCGCAGGAGGCGGCGGGGCGGGCCGGGGTTCGGGGTGAAGAGGGTGCGCCAGTCATGGCCGCTGGGGCGCAGCCCGGTGCCGCGGCCGGGGAGGGCGGAGCGGAGGGCGAGGAGGCTCGCCTCGTCCAGGCGGCCGGAGCCGGTGACGGACCAGGTGAATTCGGGGCCTTCGGGGGTGCAGTCGATACGGGTCTCGGCGGCGGACCAGGCCGTGCTGCGGCGGGTGATCGTGATGCGCGGGACGGGCCCTTCGGCCAGCCGGGGCGGGTCGACGGAGAGCGTTTCGTCGCGTGCGTCCGTACGGTCAAGGGCGCCGGGCAGCTGCAGGTCGAGGGGGTATCCGGGGCCGGTGGCCAGCCGCGCGCCGACGCCGTCGGGGGCGACGGTGAGGCGGTAGCCGGCCGCGGTCACCTCGATGCCGCCGTCGTCGGTACGTATCGCCTTGATCTCGCTCATCGCACGCTCACCAGCGCCTCCGCCTGTTGTCCGAACCGCATCCGTCCCACCGTCAGATCGACGGCCACCCGGGCCCGCTCGACAGGCGCGGCATCCTCCGGCACCCGTATCTCGAACCCGGCCGTTCCCGTCCCGTGCCCGGCCAGCCGCACCTCGGCGCAGTCCGTCGCGGCCTGCCAGCCGCGCGGCAGCACCAGCCGCACCGTCGCCGTCTCCGGCCCCGGGAACGGGTTCACCACCTCCGCGCTCAGCCGCAGCCGCCCGCCGGGCGCGACCACGCTCCGGTACGGGCTGATCCGCGCCCCGAAGCCCTCCGCCCCGAAGTCCACGTCGCGCGGCAGGATCTCGCGGTGCAAGCGGGCCAGCCGCTGCCCCTCGTCGAGGAGCATGTCGAGGTAGGCGTGGGTGACCTCGAAGGGCTGCCAGTGACCGCTGATCATGAGCTGCGGGTCGAGCTTCCGGTACAGCTCCGCGCTGCGCGTGAAGTCGTCGATGCGGAAGCGGTTGCGGTACTGGTAGTTGAGCAGTTCCGGCTTCAGGCCCGGCTCCCAGGCGGTGTTCTGCTGGTCGCCGGTGGCGATGATCCGGCGGCCGTCGGCGGTGAAGGAGTACGCGGCCGCGTAGGGGGTGTGGCCGGGCAGGTCGTGCACGCCGATCTCGTACTCGCGCCACGTGACCGGGGTGTTGTCCGGCAGCTCGCGGTCGACCGGGATCGGGTCGTACCAGAGGCAGGGCAGGTCCCAGCGCTGCGGTGAGTGGAGGACCGGGGCGATGCGGGCCGGCGACCAGACCTCGGCGCCGTGCACCTCCCGGAGGAGGTTGAAGCCGGCCACGTGATCGTCGTGGTAGTGGGTGGGCAGGGCGACCTCGACGCGGTCGATGCCGTAGTCGCGCTTGAGCGCCTCGATCGAGGCGAGCAGCGGGCGGCGGGAGGAGCGGTCGTGGCCGCCGGGGAGGCCGGTGGTCAGGTCGTAGCCGAAGTCGAGGAGCAGCGCGGTGCCGTGGTCGGAGAGCAGGGCGTAGGAGTTGGCCATGCTGGTGACGTTGCGCAGCAGGTGCGGGGTGACCGGCTTCCAGGGGCTGCGCAGCATCGGCTCCGGGTCCCAGGGCTTTTCGCGGCGCATGTCCAGGAGTTCCTGGAGGCGGGTGCGCAGGCGGGCTACGGCGGCGGGCGGGTCGGTGACCGGGTCGCCGTGGGAGGGGAGCAGGATGTCCGGTTCGCGGTCGAGGAGCTGCAGGCAGGACAGGACGGTGGCGGCGACGCCCTCCATGCCCGCGTTGGCGTGGAATCCGGTGTACGCCCACTGGGTGGCGGCCAGGGACCAGAGCCGGCCCTCGCCGTGGATGAGGTCGCCGGTGAAGGCGAGGCGGCGGCCGCCCGTGTCGACCAGATAGCCGACGGAGCCGGGGGTGTGGCCGGGCAGCGGAAGGGTGTGGATGTCGAACCCGCCGTAGCGGACCGTGCGGTACTCCGCGACGGTGCCGGTGACCGGGACCTGCTCCAGCAGGGAGAAGCGGTCCTGGCGGACGTCGTAGTCGTTGTCGAGGGGGCGGGTGCGCCAGTGCTCGTCGACGTCGGCGATCAGATCGCGTTCGACCGGCGGCACCCAGATGCGGATGCCGGCCGCGGCGGCGCGGGCCAGGCCCTGCACCTGGTCGCGGTGGTGGTGGGTGACCAGGACGTCGGTGACCTCGTCCACGCCGTAGTCGGCGAGATGGTCCAGTACGGCGCCGCTGCCGAAGTCGATGAGGACGGCGGTGCGGCCGCTGCGCAGCACGTAGACGTGGCAGGTGTCCTGGAACAGGTGGATGTCGTCGCCCACGCGCATGGACTCTCCCCTTCCTGGGGCCGATCCGGGGTGGTTCTGGGATCGATCCCAGGTGGGAACGATCTCATTGGCCGCGCGAGGACGTCAACACCCACGTCCCGGCCTGTGCAGAGCACTTGCGCCGCAGGTCAGCCATGGGGGAATCTGCAGCGATGACTTCGGCCGCAGCGCTCACGCCAGTCCCCCGCTCACTCGTCATACGCAGCGACCTCGGTGGCGTATCCCTGGACAAAGCCCTCGATATCGCCGCGGGCCCGGACCCGCGTGCGAATGCCCTCGTGGAGCGGGTGCTCCGAGACGCGGGGGCGGGGGAAGGTCCGTCCGGTGTGACCGTCTATTGCGGCGGCCCCGCGGCCCGTACGGCCCTGTCCGAGCTCGGCATCGAAGGACCCGAGGACCTCCCGGCCGACGGCTACGTGCTCGTCGCCGCGAACGACCGCATCGTGCTGGCCGGTTCGGGCGACCGCGGCACCTTCTACGCCGCCCACACGCTGCGCCAGCTGCTCGCCGACGGCCGCGACCTCCCCGCCACGGTGATCCGCGACTGGCCCGCCACCCCGCTGCGCGGCGTCGTCGAGGGCTTCTACGGCGTCCCGTGGTCGCACGAGGCCCGCCTGGACCAGCTGGACTTCTACGGCGCGCACAAGCTGAACAGCTACATCTATTCCCCAAAGGACGACCCGTACCTGCGGGAAAAGTGGCGCGAGCCGTACCCCGCCGCCGACCTCGCCCGGCTGCGCGAGCTGGTGGAGCGGGCCGCCGCCAACCACGTCACCTTCACCTACGCCCTCTCCCCCGGGCTGTCCGTCTGCTACGGCTCGGACGCCGACGCCACCGCCCTCATCCGGAAGTTCGCGTCGCTGTGGGAGATCGGGGTGCGGTCGTTCTCCGTGCCCTTGGACGACATCAGCTATACGGAGTGGAACTGCCCGGAGGACGAGGAGCGGTTCGGGACCGGCGGCGCCGCGGCGGGCGCGGCGCAGGTGCGGCTGCTGAACCGGGTGAACCGCGAGTTCATCAGGCCGCGCGCGGGTGCCGAGCCGCTGCAGATGGTGCCGACGGAGTACGCCGACGTCGACCCCACCCCGTACAAGAAGGTGATCGCCGAGACGCTCGACGCGGACGTGCTGGTCGGCTGGACCGGCGTCGAGGTCATCCCCGGGAAGATCACGGTCGCGGAGTCGGAGCGGGCGCGTGAGGTGTTCGGCCACGAGATCCTGCTGTGGGACAACCACCCGGTCAACGACTTCGCGTTCAACCGGCTGTTCCTGGGCCCGTTCGCCGGCCGCGAGACCGGACTGCCGGGGACGCTGGCCGGCTTCACGGCGAACCCGATGGTGCACCCGGCGGCCTCGAAGCCCGCGGTGATCACGGGCGCGGACTACGCCTGGAACGACAGCGCCTACGACCCGGCCGCGTCCTGGCGCACGGCCCTGCGCGAGACGGCCGGCGACGACGCGGCGGCCGAGGACGCCCTGCGCGCCTTCGCCGATCTGTCGTACGGGTCGATCCTCACGCCGGGGCAGGCGCCGGAACTGGCCGCCCTGGTGGCCGACTTCTGGGCCACGTCCGTACCCGACCCGCTCGAAGCCCGGCTGCGGACACTGCACGAGGCACCCGCGCTGCTGCGGGAGCGACTGCCGGACCGCGGCTTCGCGGCCGATGCCGCCCCGTGGCTGGACGCGGCCGAGGCGTGGGGCGCGGCGGCGCTGGCCGCGCTGCGGATGGTGGTGAGCGCGCGGGCCGGGGACGCGGAGGAGGCGGCAGGGCAGCATGAGCGGCTCGCCGAACTGGAGGGCATGGCGAGGTCGTTCGCCTACGTCGGGCTGGAGGACAAGCCGTACCCGGTGCTCGTCGGCGAAGGCGTCCTGGACGCCTTCCTCGACGACGCCCGGCACGAGCGCGACCGCGCGCTCGGCCTGCCGCGCCGCCCGAAGGCGCTGACGAACCTGCGCACGTACCAGGACATGGCGGCCTGGCGGATGACGGACGGCGATGCGGGGACGTACTTCCGCAGCGCCGACGCGGTGGCCGTGGCCGCGCATGCGGGCGTGGACCTGCACGCGCCAGGCGAGCTGCGCACGGTCCGGATCGCGATGGGCACGCCGGACCGGCCGCAATTCCACATCCGCACGGGCGTGGTGGAGTGCTCGGAGGACGGCCGGGCGTGGAAACCGCTGGCGTCGTTCTCGGGCACGCCCGACGTCGTGGTGGAGGTGCCGCCGGGCGTGCGGGCCCGCTACGTCCGCGCCCGCGCCACCGCCGCGCAGGCGGAGTGGCTGGCAGTGCGGGAGTTCATGGTGGTGTACGAGTAGCGGGCCGCTGGGGGCTGTTGCGCACGCTCAGTGCGACGCCCCCAGCATCCCCCGTATCCGCGCCGCCAGCTCCTCGAAGACGGACGTCCGCATCACCTTGGCGTACTCCCGCTCACGCGGCAGATCCACCGGCAGGGTCTCGACGACGCGCCCCGGCCGCGGGCTCATCACCTCCACCCGGGTGCCCAGATAGATGGCCTCCGCGATCGAGTGCGTGACCAGCACCACCGTGGTGCCGGTCTCGCGCCAGATGCGGTGCAGCTCGGTGTTGAGATTCTCCCGGGTCAGCGCGTCCAGGGCGCCGAAGGGCTCGTCGAGGAGCAGCACCGGCGGCTCGTGCAGCAGCGCGCGGCAGAGCGCCACGCGCTGCTGCATGCCGCCGGAGAGCTCGTGCGGCAGCGCGTCCTCGAAGCCCTTCAGGCCGGTCATCTCGATGAGTTCGTCGGCTTTACGGGCCGCGGCGGCCTTGTCCATGCCGCGCATCTCGGCCTGCAGCAGGATGTTCTTGCGCGCGCCCCGCCACTCCAGCAGCGCCGCCCGCTGGAAGGCGAAGCCGATCCGGCGCTGCGGACCGCGCACCTCCGCACCGAGCAGGCGGACGGTGCCCGTGGTCGGGCGGACCAGGCCCGCGATCATCTTCAGCAGCGTGGACTTGCCGCAGCCGGACGGGCCGAGGATGGAGACGAACTCCCCCGGCTCGATCCGCATCGAGACGCCGTCGACCGCGGTCGTACGGCTGTGCTTGGTCGTGAACGTGCAGGTGACGTCCTCTATTTCAACGCCGCCGGCCCCGGCCGTGCCGGCCGTCTCCCGGTCCTTGTCGAGATCCACCGCTGCCTCCACGCTCCGGCTCACCCCTGGCCCGCGTAGGAGGCGTCCCAGTACGCGGACGGCTCCTGCGCCTTCTTCAGCATGCCGCCGTCCTTGAGCAGGTCGATGGTCTCCTGCCACTTGGCCTCGGTGTTGGCGCCGTGCTTGTCCTGCAGCAGGGGCAGGGTCAGCTTCAGCTGGTTGGCCAGCACCTTCTCCGGCGGGGCGCCGGTGGCCGCCTGCGACATGATCTTCACGGCCTCGCCCTGGTTCGCCGCCGCCTGCTCCCACGACTCGGCGGTCGCCTTCGCGAAGGCCTTGGCCAGCTTCGGGTCGTCCTGGAGCAGCTTGTCACTGGCGACGATGCCGTTGCCGAGGACGTTCATGCCGTAGTCCGCCCAGAGGAGGTAGTCGACCTGCTTGCCGGTCTTGTCCTCGACGGTGGGGCCCTGGTCGTGGAAGAAGCCCATGATGGCGTCGACCTTGCCGGCGCCGAGGTTGGCGATCTTCGCGGCCGGGTCGGTGTTGACGACCTTCACCTTGTCCGGGTCGACCTTGTTCGCCTTCAGCCAGCCGGGGAAGGTCGCGTACAGCGCGTCACCGGGCGTCCCGCCGACCGTCTTGCCCTCCAGGTCCTTCGGCGTCTTGATCTTCTGATCGGAGGTGAACTGGACGGAGGACGGGCCCTTCTGCAGATAGACCCCGAGGCTCTTCACCTTCATGCCCTCGTTCACCCCGGCCAGCAGCGCCGGCGTGTCCGCCCAGCCGAAGTCCGAGTGCCCCTGCGCGACCTGCTTGACGGTGCCGGCGGAGCCGTGGCCCGGCTTGATGGTGAGATTGATGCCGGCCTTCTCGTAGATCCCCTTCTCGACGCCGTAGTAGAAGGCGGCGTGTTCGCCGTACGGGACCCAGTTGAGGGTGAGCGTGACCTTCTTGCCCTTGCCGCCGCCCGCCTTGTCCCCGCCGTCGCCCCCGCTGCCGGAGTCCGAGGTGTCGGGGGCGCAGGCGGCCGCGGTCAGCAGAGCGGCCAGGAGGGCGGAGGCGGTCGCGGTGCGCTTGATAGCGGGTCTCATTGGGGGGGCGCCTTCCGGTGAGTCGGTACGAGGTGGGGACCTGGGGTTGCTACGAGGTGGTGGCGAGCGCCGCCGTACCGCCGTCGGTCTGGCGGCGGCTGGCGTGCCAGGGGATCAGCAGGGCCTCAAGGGCCTCGATGGCGACGAAGAGCACGATGCCGATCGCGGACATCAGGATCAGGTCGGCGAACAGCAGCGCCGAGTCGAGGTTCCCGCTGGCCTGCAGCAGCACGTACCCGAGCCCCTCGCTGGCCCCGACGAACTCGCCGACCACGGCACCGACCACGGCCAGCGTCACCGCCACCTTCAGCCCGGACATCAGCTGCGGCAGCGCACCCGGGAAGCGGACCTTGACGAAGACCTTGATCCTGGAGGCGCCCATCGTCGCTGACAGATCGAGCAGTTCGGGGTCGGTGGCGCGCAGACCGGCCACGCCGGAGATCACCACGGGGAAGAAGGCGATCAGCACCGCCAGGATGATCTTCGGCGAAAGCCCGGTGCCGAACCACACCACCAAAATGGGCGCGATCGCGATCTTCGGGATGACCTGGGCGAAGAGGATGATCGGGTAGAGCGTGCGCTCGGCGGTCGCGGAGTAGACGATGAGCACGGCGGAGAGCACGCCGACGGCCGCGGCGATGAGGAAGCCGATCACGGTCTCGTAGAAGGTGACATACGAGTGCTCCATGAACATGGAGCGCTCATTCCAGAGCACCTCGAGCACGGAGCCGGGGGTGGGCACGAGATACCGCTCCACCATCTCCTGCGCGGTGACGAACCACCACACGACACCGAGCAGCGCGAGCAGCAGCAGCGGCCGCCACACGGCCCCGCCGAATCTGCGCAGCCGCTCCCCGATCTGCACCCTGGCAAGATTCGGCGCCGGCGCCCCGACCGCGGCGACGGCTCCGCCTGCGGAGTCGCTGGGGTTCGGCTGTCGTGCCTGCGTCTTCTGCATCGCCAGACTCCCGGAGCAACGTGGTGACTTGCGGTTTTCGGGTGCTGCGGTACTGCAGGTGCCACTACTAGAAAGCGCTTGCCCGAAGCTAAGCGCGGCGCCCGCGCCCGGGCAAGGGGTCTGCGCCGGATTCCTCGGAGGTTTTGATCCCTCCACCCCAACTCCACTTCAGACCAGCCACAGTTCACCCCTCCCCACCGCCGCC
>NZ_JAAKZV010000141.1 GCF_011044975.1 Streptomyces coryli
CCAACCTCGGACACAACATCCCCGGCACCGGCTCCACCGTCACCCTCAACCAACAAGCAGCACGACAACTCTTCACCACCATGCGCAACGACAAACCACTCCACACCACAGAAACCCGCGACACCACCACCGCACTCAACCGCGACACCCGCACCACACCCGGAAACCACCTCGGCTGCGACAGCGACCCACCACCAACCACCCGAACACGCTAAAGAACCTGGCGTCTGCGACCCAACCACGTCTGCGCGATCACAACCACAACCAGGAAAGCCCCGGAAACCACCTGCTGGTAGGCGGAATCCAGCGAGCCGATCTGATTGATGACGTTCTGAATCACCTTCAGCAGCAGGACGCCGACCAAGGAGCCGCTGACAAAGCCGAGGCCTCCGGAGAGCAGGGTGCCGCCGATGACGACGGCGGCGATGGCGTCGAGTTCCATGCCGAAGCCGAGGATGGTGACGCCCGAGGCCAGCCAGGCCGCGTTCAGGGCGCCGGCGAAGCCGGCGAGGAGGCCGGAGAGGGTGTAGACCAGGGTTTTGGTGCGGGCGACGGGTGCGCCCATCAGGGCGGCGGCGTCCTCGTTGCCGCCGACGGCGTAGACGTGCTGGCCGAAGCGGCTGCGGCGCAGCACCACGGCGCCGGTGATGAACAGGACCGCGGTGATCCATACGGGGACGCCGATGCCGAGGAGTTTGCCCTGGCCGAGGTCGGCGAAGAAGGACTTCTTGTCGACCAGGTAGGTCTGGGCGCCTTCGTCCGTGATCGACAGCATGATGCCGCGGGCAGCCAGCATCGCGGCCAGGGTGACGATGAACGGTGCCAGTCTTGAGCGGGCGATGAGCAGGCCGTTGATCAGGCCGATCAGTCCGCAGACGGCCAGCGGCAGCAGGAGCGCGACGACGGTGCCGTACCGCGAGCCCCAAGCCGCCAGGACCCCGCCGAGGACGAAGACCGAGCCCACCGACAGGTCGATGCCGCCGGTGATGATCACGAAGGTCATGCCGAGGGCGACCACAGCCAGGAAGGCGGACGAGACCGCCATGTTCTCGATGTTGCCGCCGGTGGCGAAGGAGTCGAAGGACAGTGAGGCGATCGCGGCGATGACCACCAGGGCCACCAGCGCGCCGTGCTGTTGGGCCAGCGCGGTCAGCCGGTCGCGGCGGCTGCCCCGCTCCCCCGGCTCCTCGACGGTCGGCTTGTCGACCACGGCGTCCTCGTAGCTGACGGTCATTGCTTCCCCCTCTCCCGGGCCGCGTACACGGCGAGCACAATCACCACGGCCTGGGCGATCTGCGTCGCGGACGACGGCAGGTCGTGCTTGATCAGGGTGGCCGTGAGCAGTTGGATCAAGATCGCGCCGGCCACCGTGCCGCCGATGCGGACCCGGCCGCCGGAGAGCGGGGTGCCGCCGACCACCACCGCCGTGATCGCCGACAGCTCCATCAGGTTCCCTAGCGACGTCGGATCGGATGCCTGCAGACGGGCGGTGGCCAGGAAACCGGCGATCGCGGCCAGCGCACCGGAGCAGACGTAGACCATGATCAGCACACGGCGGACCGGCAGGCCCGCCAGTTGCGCGGCCGGGCGGCTGTCGCCGATGGCCAGGAGCTGGCGGCCGAAGGTGGTGCGTTTGACGGTGAAGGCGACCAGAGCGGCGAGGGCCGCCGCGATCAGGGCCAGGTACGGGATGCCGAGGATGTCGCCAGTTCCCAGGGTGGCCATCGTGTCGTCGCGGACCGTCTCCAACTGCGGCAGGAAGACGTTCGCCAGGCCGCGGCAGCCGACCATCAACGCCAGGGTCGCGACGATGGGTTGCACGCCGATGTAGGCGATCAGTGAGCCGCTCAGCAGGCCGCACACCATGCCGCCGATGATCGCGGCGATCAGCGCGAGCCAGGGTCCGTAACCGAGATAGAGGGAGACCAGCGACGTGGCCAGCGCCATCACCGAGCCCACCGACAGGTCGACGCCCTCGCTGCCGATCGCCAGCGCCATGCCGAGGGCGACGATCAGGACCGGGGCGACCTGCACCGCCTGCGTGCGGAAGTTCTCCCCCGACACGAAGTTTTCGGTGAAGACGACGTTGAAGAGGAGGAGGGCGGTTACGCCTGCATAGACACCGTAATCCTGGAGCCAGCGCATCAGCTGGGCGCGGTCGGCGGGCAGGGACTTGCCCAGGGCCAGGTCGGTCATGGTGTCACCGCCTCCGTGGTGTCCGCCGCTTCCTCGGCGGCTGCCGCTATCGCCTGCAGCAGGCGGTCCTCGGTGACGTCGTCGCCGGTGAGTTCGCCGACGACTGCGCCGTCGCGCAGGACCACCACGCGGTCGGAGCCTTCGATCAGCTCCTCAACGTCGGAGGAGATCAGCAGGACGCCCAGGCCGTCCTCGGCCAGTTCGTCGATGAGCTTTTGTACCTCGGCCTTGGCGCCGACGTCGATGCCGCGGGTCGGCTCGTCCAGGAGCAGCACCTTGGGTTGCATGGCGAGCCAGCGGGCCAGGAGGACCTTCTGCTGGTTGCCGCCCGAGAGTTCGCCGACCTTCTGGTGCGGGCCGGATGCCTTGATCTGCAGGCGTTTCATGAACGTCTCGACGACCTTGTCGATGGCCGCCTCCGAGACCAGGCCGAAGCGGGACATCTGTGGGAGGGCGGCCAGGGCGATGTTCTCCCGGACCGACAAGCCGGGGACGATGCCTTCGGATTTACGGTCCTCCGGGAGGAGGCTGATGCCGGCGCGGATCGCGGCCGGGGTGGAGCCGGTACGGACCGGCGCCCCGGCGACCGTGACCTTGCCCGAGCCGAGTGGGAGGGCGCCCGCGATGGCCTTGGCGGTCTCCGTGCGGCCCGAGCCCAGCAGGCCGCCGAGGCCGACGACCTCGCCGGGGCGGATGGTGAGGGAGATGTCGTGCAGCTCGTGGCGGCGGGTGAGGTGCTCCGCGCGGAGGACCGGTTCGGTGCCGGTCTCGTGGTCGCCGGTGAACTTGGTCATGCCCTCCGCGCGGACCTCGCCCAGCTCGCGGCCGAGCATGAGGGAGACCAGGGTGAGGCGGTCGGTGTCGGCGAGCGGTCCGGTGTGGACCAGGCGGCCGTCGCGGAGCACGGTGACCGCGTCGCAGATGGCGTAGAGCTCCTCCATGCGGTGGCTGACGTACACCACGGCGATGCCCTGTTCGCGCAGGCGGCGGATGACGCCGAAGAGGGTCTGGACCTCGCGGGGTTCGAGGGAGGAGGTCGGTTCGTCCATGATGACCACGCGCGCGTCCACGGAGACGGCGCGGGCCAGGGCGACCATCTGCTGGGCGCCGACGCCCAGATCGCGCAGCGGGCGGCGGACGTCCACGCCCACGCCGTAGTCGCGCAGGATGCGGGTGGCTTCGGTGTGCATGCGGCGGAAGTCGATGAGGCCGAGGCGGTTCTTCGGCTCGCGGTCCATGAAGAGGTTGCGGGCGACGCTCATCAGCGGGATGAGGTTGACCTCTTGGTAGATCGTCGAGATTCCGGCTGCCTGGGCGGCTAGCGGGGTGGCGAAGGCGGCCGGTTCGCCGCGGTACGTCAGGTCGCCTTCGTCGGGGTGGTAGACGCCGGTGAGGACCTTGATCAGGGTGGATTTGCCGGCGCCGTTCTCGCCGACCAGCGCGTGCACCTCGCCGGCGCGGGCGGTGAAGTCCACGCTGTCTAGGGCGAGGACGCCGGGGAAGCGTTTGGTCAGGCCGCGTACGGCGAGGACCTCAGCGGGTGCGGTCACCGCTGCCCTCCTGGGGGTTCGAGGCTGGTACGGGCACGGCGGGGAGCGGCCGCCGGGGCCGCTCCCCGACCGGGTCGGGCAGTGTCTGTCCGGAGGGTCAGTACGCCTTGGAGAGGCCGGCCTCGGCGTTGTCCTTGTTGTACTCGGTGTCCTTGATGACGATGTCCTGGCCGACCGGCTTGCCCTGGGTGAACTCGTCCAGGGTCTTGAAGGCGAGCGGGCCGAAGCGCGGGTTGGACTCGACGACGCCGGAGATCCAGCCGTCGACGATGCCCTCGACGGCGTCCTTGGTGCCGTCGACCGTGACGATCTTGACGTCGCCGGCCTTCTTGCCGGCGCCCTTGAGGGCGTTGACGGCGCCGAGGCCCATCTCGTCGTTCTCGGCGTAGATCGCGCTGATGTCCGGCTTGGACTGGATCAGCTGCTCGGTGACGGACTGGCCCTTCTCGCGGACGAACTCGCCGGTCTGCTTGAAGACCACCTTCAGGCCCGGGGCCTTCTCCTTCACGCGGTCGGTGAAGCCCTTGGTGCGCTCGGTGGTGACGTTGTTGCCCGGGGCGCCGAGGAGGATGGCGACCTCGCCCTTGCCGCCGGTGGCCTCGATCATCTGGTCGGCCGCGCGCTTGCCCTGCTCGGTGAAGTCGGAGCCGATGAAGGAGACGTAGTCCTTGCACGCGGTCGCGTTGATCTTGCGGTCGATGGTGACGATCGGGATCTTCTTCGCCGAGGCCGACTTGATCACCGGGTCCCAGCCGTCGGAGTTCAGCGGGGCGATGACCAGCAGGTCGGCGCCCTTGGAGATGAGGTCCTGGACGTCGGAGATCTGCTTGTCCGGCTTCGACTGCGCGTTGGCGGTGAGGAGCTTTACGCCGCGCTTCTTCGCCTCATCCTTGATCGAGGCGGTCTCGGCGATACGGAACGGGTTCGCCTCCTTCTCCGACTGCGAGAACCCGACGGTGGCCTTCTTCAGGTCGAGCTTCTTCGCCCCGTAGTCGCCGATCGCGCAGGTCTTCCCGCTGCCGCCCTCGGCGACCTCCTGGCCGGCGTCCTGGGACTTGCCGGAGTCCTTGGACGTGTCGGAGGCGTCGTCCTCGGACTTTGCGCAGCCGGCGGCGAGGGCGAGGCTTGCGGCCAGGCCGACGGCGACGAGGCTTCTTGCGGTCGTGCGGCGGGCGTGCGGCTTCATCGGGTTACTCCTCGTCGGGGGACCACATCCGTGGACGGTTTTTACATCGTTGCAAGGGAGGTGTAAACACCTTGCGCATGAAGAGATGTGTCCGTGACCTCAGGTCGTAGCGCCGTGTCCGGGGAGGGAGTTGGATGCGCCGCGGCCGAGGGTGCTTTCGCGTTCTACCAGCGTGAAGCCGGGTTGCAGCTCCTGTGAGGGCCGTGGGGTTTCCTCGTTCTGCTGGCTCTTCAGGCGGCCGACGACGCTCTCCACCGCGAGGCGGGCGATGGCCTGTTTGTCCGGCGCGACGGTGGTGAGGGTGACCGCTCCGTAGCGGGATTCGGTGATGTCGTCGAAGCCGACCACCGCGATGTCCTCGGGGACCTTCAGGCCGCGTTCGGACATCACTCGCATCGCGCCGATGGCGACGAGGTCGTTGTAGGCGAAGACGGCGTCCGGGAGTTGTCCGGAGTCGAGCAGCTTTGCCATGGCGACGGAGCCGTCTTCGTGGTCCCAGCCGCCGGTGGCCGTGACGAGGGCGTCTTCGGCCGGGACTCCCCATTCGGCGAGTTCTGCCTGCCAGCCGAGGAGGCGCAGGTGGGCGGGTTGGACGGTGCGGTCCTGGCGGGCGCCGAGGAAGGCGATGCGGCGGCGGCCGAGGGTGAGGAGGTGGCGGACGGCGGCGCGGGCGGCGGCGATGTTGTCGATGGCGATGTGGTCGTACGGGAGGTCGTAGCGGCGTTCGCCGAGGAGGACGAGGGGGGCGTCGTCGGTGCGGGCCGCCAGGTCTTCCGGTTCTAGTTCCAGAGGGCTGAGGATCAGGCCGTCGATGACGCGGGAGCGGAAGCCCTGGCTCACCAGGATTTCCTGTTCGCGGCTGCCCTGGGTGTGGTCGAGGAGGACGGTGTATTCGTGCTGGGCGGCGACGTCGATGACGGCGCCGGCGAGTTCGGCGAAGTAGGGGTTGCCGAGTTCGGGGACCGCGAGGGCGATGATGCCGGTGCGGCCTTTGCGCAGGTGGCGGGCGGTGAGGTTGGGGCGGTAGCCGAGTTCGTCGATGGCGCGTTGGACGCGGGTGCGCATGGCGGGTGTGACGTGCGGATAGTTGTTGACGACGTTGGAGACGGTCTTGATCGACACGCCTGCGCGTTCGGCGACGTCTTTGAGGCTCACCCTCATCTGCATTCCTCCGACGCTACTTGTCATGAACCTGGACAGAGCGCAGGAGGCGTGCTGTCATGCCAACTGCCCTTGTTTCCAACGTTATACAAGATGCCTTGGGAGATGGGCAGAGCCTGAGCCGCTTCCTTCGCCTCGGAGGTAGAAGTGCATCCACCATCCGTCCACCTGCGACAACGCAGCGTACTCGGAAGACTCGTGGCCGTCCTGGCCACCCTCGCCCTGGCCTTCATGGCCGCCGGATCCGGTCCCTCGACCGCGGCCGCCGCCGAGGATCCGGCCGTCGCGCACGGCCTCAAGGGTGAGTACTACACCCATTCCGCGCCCGGTGCCTTCGACTTCGATGAGTTGAAGGCTACGGCCTTCGACCCGTCGCTGGACTTCGGCGACCTCGGGCCGCGGCTGAAGGCCCGTACCGGGCAGGACGACGATGTGAGCGTCCGCTGGACCGGGAAGATCACGCCGGAGAAGTCCGGGGAGCACACGTTCTCCGTCAAGGGCGACAACGGCTTCCGGGTCTGGGTCGACGGCAAACCCGTCATCGACCACTGGGTCGACGACTGGGACAACGAGCAGACGTCCGAGCCGGTCGCGCTCGAGGCCGGCAAGGCCTATGACTTCAAGGTCGAGTATTTCGAGCACTACGGCGGGCAGAACCTGCACGTCAACTGGACGCCGCCGGGCGGCGAGAAGCAGCCCGTGCCGCAGTCGGCGTACACGCTCCCCGATGGCTTCGACTACGACGGTCCGACGTCGGTCGCCGTGGAGAAGGACGGCCGCACGCTGACCTTCGGCTTCGCGCAGCCGCTCGCCGCTCCCCCGGCCGGCTTCGGCGACCACCTCAAGACGGAGATCGGCGGTACCGAGTGGCCGCGCGGGAAGCCGCAGCTGGATCCGGCCGATCCCAAGCGCCTGGTCATCCCGCTCGATGAGCCGGTGGTCGGCGGGCACGGTGGCTCGGCCGATATCCGTTACGACGGTGAGGGCGGGCTCGCGACCGCCGACGGCAAGGCGATCGGTGACTTCTGGACGTCGGGGCCGATCAACTCCGAGTACCAGCTCGAGTCGAAGTGGGCCGACGACGTCGGTCCTGACAATGCCCACCCCGAGTATCCGCGGCCGCAGATGACTCGCGAGGCGTGGAAGAACCTCAACGGCGAGTGGCAGTTCGCCGGCGCCGAGGAGGGTGAGCAGCCGCCGGTCGGCAAGGAACTCGACGAGAAGATCCTGGTTCCGTATCCGGTCGAGTCCCAGCTGTCCGGCATCGAGCGGCACGAGGACCGGATGTGGTACAAGCGCTCCTTCGAGGTGCCCGAGGGCTGGAAGGTCGGCGACGGCAAGCGGCTGCAGCTGAACTTCGATGCGGTCGACTGGCAGGCCGAGGTCTACGTCAACGGGCAGAAGGTCACCGCGCACAAGGGCGGTTACGACCGGTTCAGTGTCGACGTCACCGATGCGCTGAAGGGCACTGGCCCCCAGGAGCTCATCGTCGGCGTCTACGACCCGACCGACGCCAAGGACGGCGAGAACCCGCCGATGGGCAAGCAGCGCCTCGACCCGTCGGGCATCTGGTACACCTCCTCGTCCGGCATCTGGCAGACGGTGTGGATGGAGCCGGTCGCGGCCGATCGCGCCGAGGACGTCAAGACCACCCCGGACATCGAGGGCGAGAAGGTCGCGGTCAAGGTGCGCGGCGTCAAGGACGGCGTGCCGGTGACGGCCACCGCGTACGACGGGGACAAGGAGGTCGGCAAGGCGTCCGGGACCACCGGCGCGGCGCTCGACGTGCCCGTACCGGATCCGCATCTGTGGTCGCCCGACGATCCGCATCTGTATCAGCTGAAGGTCACCGTCGGCGAGGACGAGGTCGAGTCGTACTTCGGCATGCGCTCGGTCGGGGTCAAGACGATCGACGGCAAACAGCGCACCATCCTCAACGGCAAGCCCATCTTCCTGATGGCCACCCTCGACCAGGGGTTCTGGCCGGACGGGCTGCATACGCCGCCGACGGACGAGGCGCAGGAGTACGACCTCAAGGCGCACAAGGAGCTCGGCTTCAACTCGGTCCGTAAGCACATCAAGGTCGAGAACGACCGCTGGTTCTATCAGGCGGACAAGCTCGGGCTGCTGGTGTGGCAGGACATGCCGTCGATGAACACGATCAAGCCGTCGGACGCCGCCAAGGCGCAGTTCGAGCACGAGATGAAGGAGATGATCGAGCAGCACGACAGCCACCCGTCGGTGGTGATGTGGGTGACGCTCAATGAGGGCTGGGGCCAGTACGACGTGGCGCGGCTGGCCGATCAGGCGAAGGAATGGGATCCGACCCGGCTGGTCAACGGCATGTCCGGGATCAATCTCGGCGAGGACGGCGGAACCGGGGACATCCTCGACGAGCACGGATACCCGAGCCCGGCGCTGCCCGATCCCGATGGGAAACGGGCGCTGGTGAGCGGCGAGTACGGCGGGCTGGGGCTTGCCGTCCCGGGCCACTCCTTCCCCGTCCAGCACACCTATGTGGGTGTCGAGAAGGACAAGTACACCGACGAGTACCTGGCCAAGCTCAAGGAGGTCGAGAAGCTGGCCGCCTGTGAAGGCAACAACGGCGCCGTCTACACCCAGATCACGGATGTGGAGGGCGAGCTGAACGGGCTGCTGACCTACGACCGCAAGGTGCTCAAGGGCGATACGCAGCGGATCAAGGCCGCGCACGAGGCGCTGATCAAGGGCGCCGGCGACGGCACGCTTCCGTGCACGTCCTGATGTGACCGGGCCCGCCCGCCTCCGCCCTGGGTGCGGAGGCGGGCGGGCCCTTGCCATTCCCCCCGACAGCGACTGGCAAGGAGCGTTTCCCATGCCACTGAACAGACGCCACTTCATCGCCACCGGCGCCCTGACCCTCGGCGCACTGGCCCTCCCCTCCCCCGGCCACGCCGCCGCGGCCGCCGCCAGGAAGAAGGCAGCCGTCGCGCCGTCCGCCTTCCTGCGGCTGCGGCCCGGTGCCGTAAAAGCCCGCGGCTGGCTGGCCCATCAGCTGAAGCTGCAGCTGGCGGGGCTGTGCGGGCGGTACGAGGAGAAGTCGCACTTCCTCAACTTCGACGCAACCGGGTGGGTGCACCCGGACAAGGGCGGCTGGGAGGAGGTGACGTACTGGCTGCGCGGCTATGTGCCCCTGGCCGTCGCCACCGGCGACGAAGCGGCGCTGGCGAATGCCCGGCGGTGGCTGGACGCGATCATCGCCACCCAGGAGGGCGACGGCTTCTTCGGGCCGCGGCATCTGCGCACCTCGCTGAACGGCGGGCCGGACTTCTGGCCGTTCCTGCCGCTGCTGATGGCGCTCAGAACGTGGGCGGAGTACGCGGACGACGACCGGATCGTGCCGTTCCTGACCCGCTTCCTGCGCTTCATGAACGCCCAGGGCGAGGGGGCCTTCAACTCCAGCTGGGTGTCGTACCGCTGGGGCGACGGCCTGGACATCGTGCACTGGATGCATGAGCGGACCGGCGACGCCTTTCTGCTCGACCTGGCGGCGAAGATGCACGAGCACGGCGCCGACTGGACATCGCCGTCGGGCGCGATGCCCTCCCCGCACAACGTGAACATCGCCCAGGGCTTCCGCGAGCCCGCCCAGTACGGGCAGCTGCGCGGCGACGATGCGCTGACGCAGGCCACGTACCGGAACTATGACGCGGTGCTGGGCAGGTACGGGCAGTTCCCCGGCGGCGGGATCGCCGGGGACGAGAACTACCGGCCGGGCTTCGGGGATCCGCGGCAAGGGTTCGAGACCTGCGGGATCGTCGAGTTCATGGCCAGCCATGAGCTGCTGACCCGGATCACCGGCGACGCCGTGTGGGCGGACCGGTGCGAGGACCTCGCCTTCAATATGCTGCCGGCGGCCTTCGACCCGCAGGGGAAGTCCACGCATTACGTGACCAGCGCGAACAGCGTGGACCTGGACAACGTGAAGAAGACGCAGGGGCAGTTCCAGAACGGCTTTGCCATGCAGGCCTTCCACCCGGGTGTGGACCAGTACCGCTGCTGTCCGCACAACTACGGCATGGGCTGGCCGTACTTCGCCGAGGAACTGTGGCTCGGGACACCGGACGGCGGTCTCGCCGCCTCGATGTATGCGGCGTCGGCGGTGACGGCGAAGGTCGCGGGCGGGGCGGAGGTGACCGTCACCGAGGAGACGGACTATCCCTTCGGCGAGACGGTGACGCTGACCGTGTCGGGGGCGGCCGCCTTCCCGCTCTACGTGCGGATACCCGGCTGGTGCCGCGGGCCCGAGCTGGCGGTCAATGGGCAGCCGGCCGAGGCCAAGGACGGGCCGGCGTACGTGAAGATCGACCGGACCTGGGCGGACGGCGACAAGGTGACGCTGCGGCTGCCGCAGCGGACCACGGTACGTACCTGGGAGAAGAACCACGACGCGGTGAGCGTCAGCCACGGACCGCTCACGTACTCGCTGAAGATCGGCGAGGACTGGGTGCGCTATGGCGGCACGGATGCCTTCCCCGAGTACGAGGTGCATGCCACCAGTCCGTGGAATTACGGCCTCTCCCCCGGCGAGACGCCCGCCTTCAGCCGGGCGGACGGGCCGCTGCCGGAGAACCCGTTCACGCACGACACCACGCCGGTGAAGCTGACGGCGCGGGCGCGGCGGATCGAGGAGTGGGTGGCGGACGACGAGCATGTGGTGGCGCCGCTGCAGCCCAACCCTGCGCGGAGCGATGCCGCGGTGGAGGAGGTCACGCTGGTGCCGATGGGGGCGGCGCGGCTGCGGATCACGTCCTTCCCGACCGCGGCGCCGGACGGCACGGCCTGGCGGCCGGAGCCGCCCTACCGGCGGGTGCAGAACAAACACAGCGGGAAGGTGCTCGCGGTCGACGGGATGTCCCTCGACAACGGCGGCCGGGTGGTGCAGTTCGACAACACCGGGACCGGCGACCACGCCTGGCAGCTGCTCGACCAGGGCGACGGCTGGAGCCTGATCAAGTGCGGCTACAGCGGCAAGGTGCTGGGCGTGGACGGCATGTCGACGGCGAACAGCGCGCGCGTGGTGCAGTACGAGGACAGCGGCACCGCCGACCATCTGTGGCAGCTCGTCGAGGACGCCGACGGCTGGTACCGCATCCGCAACAAGCACAGCGGCAAGGTGCTGGGCGTGCACGAGATGTCGACGGCGAACAGCGCGCAGGTGGTCCAGTTCGACGACAACGGCACCGCTGATCACCTGTGGCGGTTCATCTGACCGTAGCCTGTCGGGCATGAGCAATCTCGATCAGCGGCCGCCCGTCGCCACCTGCGGCGGGCGCGCCGGCGTCACCGCCGAGCCGGTACGCGAGCTGCTGAAGGCGAAGGACGTACAGCTCGGCGAGTCGACGGTGGTGCGGCGGCTGCTGCCCAACCTCGGCCGCCGGATGGTGGGCGCCTGGTGCTTCGTCGACCATTACGGGCCCGACGACATCGCCGACGAGCCGGGCATGCAGGTGCCGCCGCACCCGCACATGGGCCTGCAGACGGTGAGCTGGCTGCACGACGGCGAGGTGCTGCACCGCGACAGCCTGGGCTCGCTGCAGACCGTGCGGCCGCGGGAGCTGGGGCTGATGACGTCGGGCCGGGCGATCGCGCACTCGGAGGAGTCGCCGCGGGCGCATGCGCCGCTGCTGCACGGGGCGCAGCTGTGGGTGGCTTTGCCGGACGCGCACCGGGGAGTCGAGCCTTCCTTCGAGCATCATGCCGGGCTGCCGGTGGTGGCCGGCGGTGGCGGGCTGTCCGCGACCGTGATCCTCGGCGAGGTGGACGGGGCGGCGTCGCCGGGGACGACGTACACGCCGCTGGTCGGCGCCGATGTGTCCCTAGCGGCGGGGACCGAGGCGCGGCTGCCGGTGGAGCCGGACTTCGAGTACGCGGTGCTGACGATGTCCGGCGAGGCGGAGGTGGACGGGCTGCGGCTGGCACCGGGCTCGATGCTCTACCTCGGCTGCGGGCGGCGGGAGTTGCCGCTGCGGGCGGATACGGACAGCGCGCTGATGCTGCTGGGCGGGGAGCCGTTCGCCGAGGAGATCGTGATGTGGTGGAACTTCATCGGGCGGTCGCACGACGACATCGCCCGGGCACGCGAGGACTGGGCGAGCGGGTCGCGCTTCGGTGAGGTGCACGGGTACGACGGCGACCGGCTGGCCGCGCCCGCGCTGCCGCCGACGCCGCTGAAGCCGCGGGGTCGCACGCGATGAAGCGGCGCGGTCGCACGCGATGAAGCTTCGGTCGGCCCTACCTGAGGTTCGCCTCGTCGCCGGTGCGATCGCCGGCGGCGGGGAGTTGCTCCTGCTGGATGATCAGTGAGAGCAGCGACCCCACCGGCAGCCCGGCTTCCGCCGGATGCCGCATGACCTTCTCCGGCTCGATGCGGTAGGTGTTCGCGCGGCCGTCTCTGCGGTGCGAGAGGTAGCCCTCTCCCTCCAGATCAGAAATGATCTTCTGGACGGCCCGCTCGGTGAGTCTGCAGTGGGCTGCGATGTCCCGTATCCGCGCGTGGGGATTCTGAGCAATGGTGGCCAGCACGCGGGCGTGGTTCGTCAGGAACGTCCATCCCCTGTGCGGCTCCGGTACAGCACTCATGCCCGTAGCGTAGCCACAGATTTACAGAATCAAAACACACGCATTCAATTTCACGTATCCCTTGACGTGTTGACGCATTGCGACGCACCTTTGGTCTCGACAGCAAGGCCGGTTCGGTCCAGAAGGCGGTAACCGCTATGCGACTGAAGGTGTGTGCGTACGACGACGGCGATCGCGTCGTCGTGGAGGTGAGCGGTGAGGTGGACCTCACCGCTGATCATGAGTTACAGCAGGCCCTGCAGGAAGCGCTCGACACCTCCCGCGAGGGTGTGGAGCTCGATCTGAGCGGGGTCGAGTGCCTGGACTGCTCCGGCCTGAGCATCCTGCTCAAGGTCCGGGAACAGGCCTTGCGCGACGGCAAAAGCATGTATCTGCGCGCGGTCAGCTCCCCCGCGCACCGGCTGCTCTCCATCACCGGCACGCTCCCGCTCCTGAGCCCGCCCGGAAGCCGGGGCACGGAGCCGGACCCGCGCGTCGAGGTCGTCCAGCTCAGACGCGCGATGGTGACCCGGCCGACCATCGACCTGGCGCGCGGCATCCTGATGGCCACCTTCGCGCTGCGGGCCGAGGATGCCTGGGAAGTGCTGGTGATGGTCTCGCAGAACACCAATATCAAACTCCACCTCCTCGCCGACCAGTTGGTGTCGGCTATCGACGGCGAGGCGCTCCCCGACGGACTGCAGGAGCATGTGGCCGCCGCGGTGCGGGCTGCCGAGGAGGTGCAGACGTGAGAGCGGCGACCACCGAGGTGGTGCGCCTGCCCGGCGGTGACTCGGTGTGGGTGGTACGGGCCCGGGGCGCCCTCGACGGTAGTGATCACCCGGCGATCGGCGCCGTCCGGCGGCCGGACCCGGACTGCGACACGGTCGTGGTGGAGCTGCTCGGCGTGCCGCGGGTGACGGCGGCCGCGCTCAAGGCGCTTACCCGCTGCGCCAAGGAACTCGCGGACCACGGCCGCGGCCTGCTCCTGGTCGGGGGCCGGGCGGCGGCCGGCGAGTTGCTGGATGACTTCGCGCTGCCCGACTTCCCGTCGGCGGAGGCGGCGCTGGCCCTGCCGCCCGTGGGAGCGGCCGGGCCCGTAACGGACGACGAGGCGGCCGATCCGCTGCCGGGTGAACTCGAGGTGCGGCGGCTGCGGGCCGAGGTGCGCGATCTCAGGGCCCGCGCCCGTGCCCATCCGCAGATTTCGCGCGCTCTCGGCGTCCTCGAGGAGCGCTACGGACTGCCCCTGGACCATACGGCGTTCGAGCTGCTGAAGAAGGCGTCGCAGCGGCACAATGTGCGGATGCGGGCGCTGGCGGCGGCGGTCGTCGCCTATCCCCGGCCCGAGCGCGCGGGCGGCGCGTGGTTTCCGGGCCGCCTGGCGCGGCCGGCCCCGCCGCTGCCCTTCGCCGGCGACATCGACGTCCAGCAGGCCAACGTCTCCGCCGTTCTCGGGTCGATGCTGCGGCACGTGCTCGACATCTCCGCCACCGGCATGGGCAACGTGCAGCTCGTCGAGCCGGTCCGCGGGCACCTGCGGATCGAGAAGCACCAGGGGCTCACGGACGACTTCGTGACGTACTTCGACGAGGTCGGCAGGGACGGCACGTCGTGCGCCCTGGCCGCCCAGCAGACCCGGCGGGTCACCGTCACCGACGTGGAGCACGATCCGGTCTTCACCGACGGCGCCCGGCAGGCCATCCTCGCGGCGGGCAGCAGGGGCTGCCACAGCACGCCCCTGCTGTCCGACCTGTCCGACCGCCATCAGGTGCTCGGCATGGTCTCCTCCCACCACGACGCGCCCGTCGGCGCGCTGACGAACGCGCAGGCCGCCGCGCTCGACGAGGCGGGCCGCCATACCGGCCGGTGGCTGCACTGGCACCGGCACACGGTTCTCCTCGACGCGCTCGACGAGCTGCACCGGCTGGCGGTCAGCCGTTCCAGGTCCAGTCGGTGACCTCGGGCATGTCGACGCCGTGTTCGCGGATCCAGTAGTGGTGACGGGTGCGGGCGTCCTCCATTTCCTGGCGGATGGCGGCGGTCCGCACGGCGAGGCCCGGGGTGCGGTCGATGACGTCCATGACCAGGCGGTAGCGGTCGAGGTCGTTGCGCAGCACCATGTCGAACGGGGTCGTGGTGGTGCCGATCTCCTTGTAGCCGCGGACGTGCAGGTGGCGGTGGCCGGCGCGGCGGTAGGTGAGTCGGTGGATCAGCCACGGGTAGCCGTGGTAGGCGAACATCACCGGCTTGTCGGGGGTGAACAGGGCGTCGTATTCGGCGTCCGTCATGCCGTGCGGATGCTCGTCGTGGGGCAGCAGCCGGGCCAGGTCCACGACGTTGACGATGCGGACTGACAGCTCGGGCAGGTGGCGCTGGAGCAGTTGCGCGGCGGCGAGGACCTCCTGGGTGGGTACGTCGCCGGCGCACGCCAGGACGACGTCCGGCTCGCGGGTGCCGTCGTCGGTGCCGGCCCACTGCCAGATGCCGGCGCCGCGGGCGCAGTGGGTGCGGGCGGCGTCGAGGGAGAGCCAGTCGTAGGTGGGCTGCTTGCCGGCGACGATGACGTTGACGTAGTCGCGGCTGGCCAGGCAGTGCTCGGCCACGGACAGCAGGGTGTTGGCGTCCGGCGGCAGGTAGACCCGTACGGCCTCCGGGGCCTTGTTGAGGACATGGTCGGTGAAGCCGGGGTCCTGGTGGCTGAAGCCGTTGTGGTCCTGGCGCCAGACGTGCGAGGTGAGCAGGTAGTTGAGGGACGCGATGGAGCGGCGCCAGCCGAGCCGGCGGGTGGTGCGCAGCCATTTGATGTGCTGGTTGACCATCGAGTCGACGAGGTGGACGAAGGCCTCGTAGCAGGAGAAGAGGCCGTGCCGGCCGGTCAGGAGATAGCCCTCCAGCCAGCCCTGGCAGGTGTGTTCGGAGAGGATCTCCATCACCCGGCCGTGCCGGTCGAGGTGCTCGTCGACGTCGAGGGTCTCGGCTTGCCAGGCCTTGCCGGTGGCGCCGTAGACGGCGTCCAGGCGGTTGGAGGCGGTCTCGTCCGGGCCCACCAGGCGGAAGTCGCGGCGGTCGCGGGTCGCCTCCATGACCTGCTGTAGATAGGTGCCGAGGACCCGGGTCGGCTCGTGCACCGAGACGCCCGGCTTGTCGACCGGTGCGGCGAAGCGCTCCAGCGGCGGCAGCGGGAGCTCGCGCAGGAGCAGGCCGCCGTTCGCGTACGGGGTGGCGCCGAGGCGGCGTTTGCCCTCGGGGATGCAGGCGAGGACCTGCTCGGTGGGGCGGCCGGCAGCGTCGAAGAGCTCCTCGGGGCGGTACGAGCGCAGCCACTTCTCGAGGAGGCCCAGCTGCTCGGCGTTGTCGCGGACGTCGGCGAGCGGCACCTGGTGGGAGCGCCATGTGCCCGATATCTGCAGGCCGTCGGCCTCGCTGGGGCCGGTCCAGCCCTTCGGGGTGCGCAGCACGATCACCGGCCAGCGGGGGCGCTGGGTGGTCTTGCCGTCGCGGGCGGCGCGCTGGATGGCGTCGATGCGGTCGACGGCGGTGTCGAGGGCGGTGGCCATCGCCTTGTGTACGGACTTGGGGTCGTCGCCGGACACGTGCAGCGGCTCGTGGCCGTAGCCGCGCAGCAGGTCGTCCAGTTCGGACTCCGGGAGGCGCGCGAGGACGGCCGGGTTGGCGATCTTGTAGCCGTTGAGGTGCAGGATCGGCAGCACCGCGCCGTCGTGGACCGGGTCGAGGAACTTGTTGGAGTGCCAGGAGGCCGCGAGCGGCCCGGTCTCCGCCTCGCCGTCGCCGATCACGCAGGCGACGAGCAGGTCCGGGTGGTCGAAGGCGGCGCCGTAGGCGTGCGAGAGGGCGTAGCCGAGTTCGCCGCCCTCGTGGATGGAGCCGGGGGTCTCCGGGGCTACGTGGCTGGGGACGCCGCCGGGGAAGGAGAACTGTTTGAACAGCCGCCCCATGCCGGCGGCGTCGCGGCCGACGTCGGGGTAGATCTCGCTGTAGCTGCCCTCGAGCCAGGAGTTGGCGAGCACGGCGGGGCCGCCGTGGCCCGGGCCCCAGATGGCGAGGGTGTCGCGGCCGCGGGCGGCGATGATGCGGTTGAGGTGGGTGTGGATGAGGTTGAGGCCTGGTGAGGTGCCCCAGTGGCCGAGCAGCCGCGGCTTGATGTGTTCCGGCTGCAGCGGCTGCTCCAGCAGCGGGTTGGTGTCCATCAGGTAGATCTGGCAGGCGGCGAGGTAGTTCGCGGCCCGCCAGTGCGCGTCGAGTGCCTTCAGTTCGCTGTCCACCGGCGGGGCCGGCGTTCGTGATTTGCGCATGCCCTCTTCCCTTCGCGGGTGGTCCTCGGCCGGCCCCGTAAGAGACCGGCCGACCCCTCGGCTACCCAACCGCGGGTCGGGGAAGCGGGATGAGGGCCGTACGGCCCATCCGCGGTGACCGAGCGGCCCCGCGGGCGCGCGGGCGGGGCGGGGGATGCTGGTCGGTACCCCCCCTTGGAGAAGGAGCCGCAGATGACCGGCAGCGCACCGGAGTTCTCGCCGCAGGCGCCGATACGGGTGTTCCTGCTCGACGATCACGAAGTGGTGCGGCGCGGGGTGCAGGAGCTGCTGGAGGCCGAGCCGGACATCGTCGTGGCGGGCGACGCGGGCACGGCGGCGCAGGCGTTGGCCCGCGGCCCGGCGGTGCGCCCTGACGTGGCGATTTTGGATGTGCGGCTGCCGGACGGGGACGGTGTGAGCGTGTGCCGGGAGCTGCGGTCGCGGATGCCGGAGCTGGCCTGCCTGATGCTCACGTCCTTCGAGGACGACGACGCGCTGCTGGACGCGATCATGGCGGGTGCGGCGGGGTATGTGCTCAAGCGCATTCACGGGTCCGACCTGGTGGGGGCGGTGCGCACGGTGGCGCGCGGCGGGTCGCTGCTGGACCCGGCGACGACGGCGCGGCTGCTGAGCAGCATCCGTACCGAGGAGGACGAGGCGGGGTCGGACGACGCGCTGGGTGCGCTGTCGCCGCGGGAGAAGGACATCCTCGGCCTGATCGGCGAGGGGCTGACGAACCGGCAGATCGGCAAGCGGCTGTATCTGTCGGAGAAGACGGTCAAGAACCACATCTCGCGGATGCTCGCGAAGCTCGGCGTGGAGCGGCGCGTCCAGGCGGCGATGCTGGCGGCGCAGGCCGGGGTGCGCACGCCCGTGGCGGGCGAGCGGCCGCGCTGACGCCGCTCAGTCGGCGGAGACCGGGACGCACCACTCCAGGCGGGTGCCGCCGTTCGGCGGGGTCGAGAGGGTGAGGGTGCCGCCGAGGGCGCGGGCGCGTTCGTCGAGGTTGCGCAGGCCGCTGCGGCGGCCGGTGGCGGGGATGCCGCGGCCGTCGTCGGTGACGGCGAGGGTGAGCAGCCCGTCCTCGGTGGTGAGGGTGACCTCCGCGCGGGTGGCGCCGGCGTGCCGGGCGACGTTGGACAGCGCCTCCTTGAGCACCGCCTCGGCCTGGTCCGCGACCGTCTGCGACACGAGGGTGTCCACCGGGCCGTTGACGCTGGTGGCCGGGGTGAAGCCGAGGGCGGGCGCGAGGTCCTCGATGGTGTGGGCCACCCGCAGGCGCAGGCTGCGGGGTTCCGCTGGGCCCGGGTCGTGGGCGCGCAGGCCGAAGATGGTGGACCTGATGATCTTGATGGTCTCGTCGAGTTCGCCGACGACCCGCTGCATACGGGCGTTCGCCTCCGGCTGGGTGACCAGCCGGGTCAGGCTCTGCAGCGACATGCCGGAGGCGAACAGCCGCTGGATCGCCAGGTCGTGCAGGTCGCGGGCGATGCGGTCGCGGTCCTCGTAGACCACCAGCCGGTCGGCCTCGCGGCGGCGCTCGGCCAGCTCCATGGCGATGGCGGCCTGCCCGGCGAAGGCCAGCAGCGGCTGCGTCTCGAACTCGGTGAAGGTGGCGAGCCGGTCCTTGCGGGCGAGCAGCAGCACGCCGCGGACGCCGTCGTCCGCCATCATCGGCACCGCCACCGCGGGGCCGACACCCGCGAGGTGCGTCGGCTCGGCGGCGGCGCGCGGGTCGGCCGCCAGGTCCGTGCTCCGGACCGGAACCCCGGCGTGCGCGGCCGCGCCCAGGAAGGAGTCGGTGCGCGGGATGGTCATGCCGCGCAGACCGCTTTTGGCGGGCCCGCCCTCGACGACCGCGATCCGCAGCTCGGCGCCGTCGTTCTCCGGCAGGGCGAGCACGCCGAGGTCGGCGCCGAGGATACGGCGGGCGTGGGAGACGACCTCGCCGAGGACGTCGGCCTCCTCGGCGCCGGAGAGCAGCTGCGAGATGATCTCCGCGTTGGCGGCCAGCCACTGCTGGCGGTAGTGCGCCTCCTCGTACAGGCGGGCGTTCTCGATGGCCACGCCCGCGGCCACCGCGAGGGTGCGCAGGACGGCCTCGTCCTCGGCGTCGAAGCCCTTTCCGCCGCGCTTCTCGGTGAGGTAGAGGTTGCCGAAGATCTCGTCGCGGACCCGGATGGGGGTGCCGACGAAGGTGTGCATCGGCGGGTGGTTCGGCGGGAAGCCGTACGACTCCGGGTGCTCGGAGATCTCGTCGAGCCGCAGCGGCTCGGGGTGGTGGATCAGCACGCCGAGGATGCCGCGGCCGCAGGGCGGCGCGCCGACGGCGGCGATCTGCTCCTCGGTGAACCCCACCGGGATGAACTGCGCCAGTCCCCCGTCCTCGCCCTCCCCCACGACGCCGAGCGCGCCGTACTCGGCGTCGACCAGCACCACCGCGGCCTCGACGATCTGCCGCAGCACCTGCTGCAGCTCGAGGCCGCGGCCGACGGTCAGCACCGCCTCGAGCAGGCTGTGCACCCGGTCCCGGGTGCCGCGGACGTCGTCGATACGGGACTGCAGCTCGTCCAGCACCTCATCGAGCTGCAGCCTCGGCAGGCGTCCGTCCGCGGCCGAGCCACCCTCAGCGGCCATCGGTCACCTCACCTGCCTGCCTGTCCTGCCGTCGCGGAAACACCTCACCACATTAAGGGCAAGTCCGACGGGACCGGTCGGCTCCTCCCCTCATGGTCCGTACGGCCCTACTCCCGACCGGCCGCAAAAGGCTTTCATGAGGGCAGAGCCAGGGGCCCGGCCACGTTGGCCGCGGCGCAGCGGTCCCCCCGTACCGCGCGCCGCGCCACCGAGGTCCGCGACATGCGGACGCGGCCCCTGGCTCGACGGCTGCCGATTCGTCCACCCGGGTGTGCTTGGGGGCGCGCCCCCGGCGCGCGGGGGCCGGGTGAGCTCCCCACGGGGACGTTCGGCCCTTCGCGGGCGGGGCGCGAGGGGCTTGGGTGGGGTGCGTGGCAAAGGAAGGCGGCCCCATGGAACAGACCACGTCCGGGCTCGCGGCCCCCGGGCTGCGGGAGCGCACGGCGGGCGGGCACATAGTCGTCGAGCTCTCCGGCGAGCTGGACCTGCGCGCGGCCGGGCTGGTGACCGCCCGGCTCGACACGCTCACCGCCGCGTCCAGGGTGTGGCTGGTGGTGGACTTGAGCGCGGTCACCTTCCTGGACTGCGGCGGGCTGGGGGCGCTGTGCCGCGCGCGCCGGCGGACGGTGTGGCGCGGCGGCCGGATCGCGCTGGTCGTCACGGACCCGCGGATTCTGCGGGTGCTGAAAGTCACCGGGCTGCACCGGGCGTTCGAGGTGCACGCCGATGTGGCGTCCGCGGTCAGCGCGCCGGTACGGGTCCCGCAGCAGGTGCGGTGAGGCGGGTCAGTCGGTGGCGAAGGTGTCCGTGGCGGTCTCCCAGTGGCGCTTGCCGGTCGCCTGGTCGCCGAGTGGGGAGGAGACCCAGATGTCGTACAGCTTTCCGTCCTGCTCCCAGGCCAGGTCGTACGTGCGCCGCGGGCCCTGGGCGGGGTCGAAGTCGGGGGCGTCGCCGCTCCAGGTGAAGGTCCAGACGGCGGCAGGGTGGCCGCGGTAGGTGGTTTCGCGGACCGAGGCGTCGCGGTAGCCGGGGAGGTCCTCGGGGCCGCTCGCGTGGGAATCCCGCATCGCGCCGAGCGGGCCGTCGGGGTGGGGTTTCTGGATGTGGATGCCGATGCGGAAGGAGCCGTCCGGGGCGTTGTAGAAGACGCGGGGCGGGCGG
>NZ_JAAKZV010000142.1 GCF_011044975.1 Streptomyces coryli
CCCCCGTAGCCGACCGGATCGCCGACCAGGCGCAAGGCAACCCGCTCGCCCTCCGCGTGCTCACCGCCGCCCTCACCCCCGCCCAACGGGCAGGCCAACTGGGCCCGCTGGGCCTGCCGGAGGACACCGCCCCGCTCCCGGACCTGCTCGCGGAACAGATCGCCCGCCTGCCCGACCCCACCCGAGCGCTGCTCACGGCGGCCGCCGCGGACGACACCGGCGACCTGACCGTGGTGATACGCGCCGCCGCCCGACTCGGCGGCACCATCGCCGACCTCGAACCCGCCGAACAGGCCGGTCTCCTACGGCTCAACGCCGGCACCGTCCGCTTCGGCCACCCGCTGATCCGCTACGCCGCCTACCGCTCCGCCCCACTCGCCCGCCGCATCGCCGCCCACCACGCACTGGCCTCCGCCCTGGACCCCACCCAGCACGCACACCGCCGCGCCTGGCACCTGGCCGCCGCGGCGACCGGCCCCGACGAGCAGGTCGCCGCCGAACTGGAACGGGTCGCCGAATGGGCCGGCAGCCGCCAGGCCATGGCCTCGGCATCCGCGGCCTACGAGCGTTCGGCGCACCTCACGGCCGACCCGCGACTGCGGTCCCGACGCCTGATCGACGCGGCCCAGAAGGCGGCCGAGGCCGGCCAGGACGAGCGCTGCCGCACCCTGGCCGACCAGGTCCCGCTCCCACTCAAGGACCCGGCCCTGGCCGCCGACTTCGCCCGCCTCCGCGCGGTCGTCGAACTGGGCTACGGCAGCCCGGCGGAAGCAGCCCGCACCCTCCTCGCCTGCGCGGACGAGGTAGGGACGGCCCGCCCGGACAAACTCCCGCTCCTGCTGACGGACGCCATCCACGCGGCGCTCTCCGCGGGCGACACCGCCCTCATGGGCGAGGCCGCAGCCCGCGCCCCACACCTGCCCGCGCTGGTCGTGCCGGCGCGACTGTTCGCGGCGAAAGCGCATGCCCCCGCCGGGCCGCCGCCGGATCCGATACGGGCCGCGGACGGCGGCCCCCACGACCAGGGCGCCGGGACGTCGGATCCCCACGCCCCCACCGGCGACGGCGTCATGGACCGCCTGCTCGCCGGCCACTACGCCCACCTCCTCGCCGACCACGCCCGTGCGTACGAGCACGCCGTCGCGACCGTCGACCAGTGCCGGGAGCGGGGTGTCGGGGGCTGGCTGCCCACCGCGCTCGACCTGCTCGCGCGCGTCGAGGCGGCGCTCGGCAGGACCGACGACACGCAGGCGCATGCCGCCGAGGGCCTCCGGCTGGCCGACTACTACGACCTGGCCCACCGGGCCGCCCACCTGCGCGCCCGCCTGGCGCTGCTGGCCGCGATGCAGGGACGGGAGGCGGAAACTCGGGCGTCTGCCGAGGAAGCCCTCGCCTATACGCGCCCGCGCGGCGTCGGCCGGGCCACGGCAGACGCACTCCAGGCGCTGGGCCTGCTCGAACTCGGCCTCGGCCGGGCCGAGTCAGCCCTCACCCACCTCCAGGCGGCAGCCGCGGAGACCCCGCACCCCGCCCTCGCCCAGGACCTGCTGCCCGACCTGATCGAGGCAGCCGTACGCGCAGGCCGCCCGGAACAGGCCCACGAGCCGACGGCCCGGCTGACCGCGTGGGCAGCCGCCGTACGACGCCCCGCGCTCACAGCGCTGTCCCACCGCTGCACGGCCCTGACCGCCCCGGACGAGGCCACGGAAGCCCACTTCGTCACGGCCCTGGAACTACACGCGCACGCGTACGAACCCGAGCCCGAGGACGGGCCCGGGTCCGAGTCCGAGCCCAGGCCCGGCCGCGAGCCCGATGGCAGCCCGTACCAACTCGCCCGCACCGCCCTCCTCTACGGCGAATGGCTCCGACGCCGCCGCCGCCCCGTAGACGCCCGCGCACACCTCCGCACCGCCATGGAGCTCTTCGCGCGCCACGGCGCCACCCCCTGGGCCGACCGCGCCCGTACGGAACTGGAAGCCGCAGGCGAATCGCACGCCCCGGACGCCGGCGCAGCCGCAGACACCCGCGTCGCCCGGCTCAGCCCGCAGGAGCGCGAAGTCGTCCGCCTCGCCGCCACCGGCGCGACCAACCGCGAGATCGCCACCCAGCTGTTCCTCAGCCCCCGCACCGTAGGCCACCACCTCTACCGCGCCTTCCCGAAGCTCGGCATCAACTCCCGCACGGAACTGGCCGACCTCCTCACCTGAGGAAGCGCAGGAGTACGGACCGGGAGTCGAAGGTCTGTGAGCCGTCGAGCCGGAGATCGAGTCGCTCCGGAGCTTCCGGAAAGAGCGCCTTGCCGCCGCCGAGCACGACCGGATGCACGACCACGTGATACTCGTCGATCAAGCCGTGCGCCGTGAGTGCGGCAGCCAGGGAAGCGCCCCCCGCCAACAGCAGATCCTTGCCCGGCTCCGCCTTGAGCGCGGTGACCTCGTCCACCAGGTTCGAGCCGCCGATGACGCGTGCACCATGGCCCGGCTCGGTCAGCGAGCGCGAGAACACGATCTTGGGGCTGCTGCGCCAGATCGGAGCGAACTTGAGGTCGTGCGGGTCGTCGGACAGGGACTCGACGTCCGGCCAGTAGCCGGCCATCATCTCCCAGACCCGACGGCCGTACAGAAAGGTGCCGGCCCGCTCCGCCAGGCTGAAGGAGTACGCGGAGAGCTCCGGCCCCATCACCGGCCAGTCGAACTCGCCGCCCGGGCCCTCGATATAGCCGTCCAGCGATATGTGCGCGAAATGGATGATCTTGCGCATGCGTGGCCTCTCTCTCAGTCCTGGTCCTGGTCTTGGCCGGGTCGTGCGGAAAAGACGATCCGAATCTCCGTGATCGCGTAGCCCGCCCGCTCGAAGGCCGCCGCCATCGGTGCGTTCCCCATGTCCGTGGTGGCCGTGATCCGCTCGGCGCCCGCCTCCGCCTGGAAGCGGGTGATCTCGGCGAGCACCTCGTTGATGTAGCCGCGGCCGCGGTGCTCCGGGAGTACGCCCAGATAGCCGACGTTGCGGGCGTACGGCGTCGCCGACGGGATCGCGAGCCCCACGAGTTCGCCGTCGGCGTCGTACGCCAGCCGCCACCAGTCGCGCTCGCCCAGGCAGTTCAGGTAGAAGTCCATGTCGTCCCGGGCGGCGGCCTCGGCGCCCCGCTCGGCGACGCTCTCGCGGGTCCCGTCGTCCAGGCTGCCCACCGCGATCCGGCGGAACATCGCGAGGAAGTCGTCGTCCGACGCGGGCGCGAAGCGCAGCCGGCCCCCGGCGGCCGGGATCCCGGCGTCCGGCGTCCACGCCAGCTGCAGCCGCTCGACCTCGTGGCCGAGTCCGGCCGCCAGCGCGGCGTCGCGGCGCCAGCCGACCGCGGCGGCGGCCGCCGGGTCGTCGCGCCAGCCACGGGCCACCTTGATGGTGAAGATCGGCGGCTTCTCCTGAGGCCGCGCGCCCGCCGCGAACGCCCCGAGCCCGGCGGACAGCAGCTCCGCCGCGACCTTCTCGCGGCCGGCCACCGAGGCGTCGACGTACAGGCAGTCGAGGTCCACCGGATGCGCGGCGGTGGCCTGGCCCCACCACAGAGCGCGGCCGACGATCCGGTCGTCGTCGTCCACGGCCAGCCAGGTCCACTCCGGCCGGTACATCCCTTGCCGCAGCTCGTCGCGGTAGCGGTCGGCGTCGATCCAGCCGACCGGCTCGTCGACCATCACGGCGGCCACGCGGTCGGTGTCGGCCGCGGTCGCGGCTCTGAACTTCATGCACCCTCCAGGGGTCTCGGCGGCATGCCGCGACCGTAGGCCGGAGCGCACCGCACAGGCATCGGTCGCCATGACTTAATACGGGCAGCCGCTTCTGGAATCGATTTCGCCGACTGACCCACATCCCAACGTCTCGGCACGCCACACCCCTTGACCACAGCCACACACGCCCATAGCTTGCCGTGAAATCGATTCCAAGCCTTGGAGGCATTGTGCGCAGAAAAGCCTGGATACGCGGCGGGACGGCCGCATTCCTGGCCGCGGCCACCGCGTTCGGCGGCTATACGGCCGCCGGTGCGGAGGAGGAGCCGAAGTCCACAGCCGACAAGGGCCCGGTCGGCTGGGACACGTACCGCAATCTCGACCAACTGGCGGGCGTCCCCACCGGCGTGCAGACCAAGCAGGTCTCCAGCTTCGACCGCGCGGGCAACAACGACGACGGCTTCGAGGGCACCTACTCCTGCCTGCGCACCTCAGCCGCCGGCTGCGTCCTCGCCGAGGCGCAGGGCGCCGGCGAGGTGGGCGCGATCTGGTTCACCCGCGACAACGGCGACGTGTCCAAGACCGGGAACATCACCATCGAGCTCGACGGCAAGAAGGTCGTCGACGCCCCGCTCCAGGACCTGGTCGACGGCAAGGTGGGCGCCCCCTTCGTCAACCCCCTCGTGGCGAACGCGGACGAGACGTCCGGCGGCGTGCTGATCGAGGTGCCGATGGCGTACCGCGAATCGATGCGCATCACCACCTCGAACAACCCGCTCTTCTACCACGTCTCCTACCGCACCTTCGCCGACGCCGAGGGCGTCACCACCTTCGACCCGGCCGACCCGGCCGAGGACGTCATCGAGAAGCTGAAGGCCGCCGGCAGCGCCGACCCCAAGCCCGCCCTCGAAGGCGCGAAGACGACGACGAAGGATCTCTCCCTCGCGCCGGGCGCCACCCAGACCCTCGCCGAGGCCGCACAGCCCGGCCTTCTCTCCGCCCTCAACCTCCAGCTCCCGCAGGCGACCTACGTCAAGCCGCGGTCCGAGAAGGACAACGGGCGGGCCTTCGGCAAGGACGGCTCCAGCGAGTTCACGGTGAAGACCGACCCCGCGAACGAGGGCGTCAAGCTCACCCGCCGCCTCGACCCGTCGATCGGCAAGCAGGTCGCCAAGGTCTACGTGGACGGCCAGGAGGCCGGCCAGTGGGAGCCCAATGCGCCCTCCGGCGGCGGCATGTGGGAGGAGCAGACCCTCGACCTGCCGGCCGCGCTCACCAAGGGCAAGTCCGAGATCACGGTCAAGAACGTCTTCGTCTCCTCCGACTTCGACTACAACGAGTTCACCTACTGGGCGGACAGCGTCGTCGGCGGCGAGAGCAAGCGCACCGACACGGTCGACGTCGGCACCGCCGAGAGCGAGACCGCGCACGCGTACAAGATCACCGCCCAGACCTGGGAGGGCGAGCGGATCTTCAACTACCCGCTCAACGCCGGCCAGAAGGCCGAGCTGGCCGCCTCCCAGAAGATCATCAAGGGCCTGCGGCTGCGGGTGACCTTCGACGGCGAGAAGACGGTCGACTCGCCGCTGGGGGAGTTCTACGGCTCCGGGCACGCGGTGGCGCCGGTGAAGGCGCTCATGTACGGGATCGACGCCGAGAAGGCCGAGGGGCCGGAGTTCACTTCCTTCTGGCCGATGCCCTTCGCCAAGACCGCCAAGGTCGAGCTCGTCAACAACTCCGACACCGCCATCACCGCCGGCACCTCCGCCGTCACCGCCGCGCCCTCGGCCGCGCACGCGGACGCCGTCAAGGCGGGCACGGCGGGCTATTTCCGTACGACATCCCATGCCGGGCCCACCACCCCAGGGCAGAGCTGGGACTTCCTCAAGACCGCCGGCGCGGGCAAGTTCGTCGGCGTCAGCCACACCATGAAGGGCGAGCTCAACCGCAACTACCTCGAGGGCGACGAGCGCGTCTACGTCGACGGCTCCCGCACCCCGCAGTTCCACGGCACCGGGACCGAGGACTTCTACCAGAGCGGCTGGTACTTCAACCGCGACGCCTACAACCAGCCCTTCAACGGCAACCCCACCCACCTCGGCCCCCAGACCGGCTGCGCCGCCGACAGCGACTGCACGGGGGCGTTCCGGCTGCAGCTGCACGACGCGGTCCCGTTCAAGAACGGCATCGACTACGACATCGAGCACGGCCCGATCAACGACAAGCAGTCCGACTACTCCTCGACCGCCTACTGGTACGGGCTGAAGGGCAAGAAGTCCGCGAAGACCGACACCCTGAAGCTCGGCGACGCGGACAGCGAGAAGGCGCACGGCTACACCTCGGACGACCCGGGCCCCGTCACCCCGCTCGACTCGGTCTTCGAGGGCGACTTCCAGAAGCCCGCGCCGCTGGCCGCGAACACCCGCGCCACGGGCAAGCCGGTCACCTTCAAGCTGAAGATCGACCCGGCGAACAAGGGCGTGGAGCTGCGCCGCACCTCGGACCAGAAGACGGGCTACCAGCGGGCCGCCGTGAAGGTGAACGACGCGCCGCTGGCCGACTGGCTGCAGCCGCTGCACAACGAGGGGCGGCGCTGGCTGGACGACACGTACCAGATCCCGGCGTCGGTCACCGCGGGCAAGAAGGAGATCACGGTGACGCTCACCCCGGCCGCGGACGGCCCGGCCTGGTCGGCGGCCTCGTACGAGGCCCACAGCATCAAGTGATCAGCGCACCCCGAACGCGTACTCCGTAGTCGACGCGTACGACTCGCCGGGCCGCAGCACGACCGAGGGGAAGTGCTGCTGGTTCGGCGAGTCCGGGAAGTGCTGGGTCTCCAGGGCGACACCGTCGCCGGGACGGTACATCCGCCCCGATGTGCCGGTGAATTCAGGGAGGATGAAGTTCGCGGTGTAGAGCTGCAGGCCGGGCTCGGTGGTCGCCACCGTCAGCACCCGGCCGGACGCGGGCGAGTGCAGCTCGGCGGCCGGCTCCGCGGTCGCCGTGCGGCCCTTGTCCAGGGCGTAGTTCTGGTCGTAGCCCTGGCCGATGAGCAGCTGCGGGTGCCCCTCGCGCAGATCGCGGCCGACCGGCTTCGGCGTACGGAAGTCCAGCGGCGTGCCCGCCACCTCGGCGAACTCGCCGGTGGGGCAGGACGTGGCGTCGTTGACCGTATAGCGGGCGGCGTCGATACGGACCTCGTGGGCCTCCGCGCTGCCCATGCCCTCGCCGTCGAGATTCCAGTAGCTGTGGTTGGTGAGGCTGACGACTGTCGGCGCGTCCGTGGTGGCCGCGTAGTCGAGGCGGAGGGCGCCGGTGGCCGTCACCGTGTACGTGGCCGTGACGGCGAGGTTCCCCGGAAAGCCCTCCTCGCCGTCTGGGCTGGTCCGGGTGAGGGTCAGCGTCACGCCGCCGTCGCCGGTCGCGCCCGCGGCCGCGGCCCACACCCGCTTGTCGAAGCCGAGCTCGCCCCCGTGCAGGCAGTTGGGCTCGTTGTTACGGGCCAGGCGGTACGTACGGCCGTCGAGCTCGAAGGCGCCGCCCCTGATCCGGTTCGCGTAGCGGCCGACGAGAGCGCCGAAGTACGGGCCGGTGTGCTCCGTGTAGTCGTCGAGCGTGGCCAGGCCGAGGACGACGTTCGCGAGCTCGCCGCGGCGGTCGGGCACCTCCACCGACTGCACGATGCCGCCGTAGGTCAGCACCCGCACCCGGGTGCCGCCGGCGGTGAGGGTCCAGCGGTCGACGCGGGTGCCGTCGTCGAGCTTGCCGAACGGCTCGGAGGTGGCCGAGGGCTGGTCGGGTGCGGTGGGGGAAGCGCTTGCCGTCATGCCCCCGAGCCTACGTGGGGCCTAGCGGGAGGTGACCTTCCGGTAGGCGATCTCCGCGAGGGAGGCCTGGCCGGTCTTGCTCGGGTGGAAGTAGTCCCACTTGCTCAGGTCGGCCACGCTGAAGTCGTACTGGAAGGTGGCATTGCCGTCGAAGCGGCAGAGCGAGACCTTCGCGCACTCTTCCCGCAGCACCCGGTTGAACTCCCGCACCCGGTCCCGGACCCGGCCGCGGCGGCCGTCGTCCGCGGTGGTGCTGGCCTGCGGGGACTTGAGCATCGACTGGCAGATGCCGAGCTTCCAGATCTGCTGGGTGACGGGATTGTCCTTCCCGACCTCCCACAGCCGCTCCAGGTCCGGCACGCTCGCCACGTACACCTGCGTCTTCGGCAGGCCCTTGCGGATGCTGCGCAGCGAGTCGGCGACGGTGGTGCGGAAGGTGCCGACGGAGGTCATGCCGGCGGTGGTGGGGCGGCAGGCGTCGTTGGCGCCGATGAGGATCGAGATGAGCTCGGGCTTCCTTGCGATGGCCTCGTTCGCCTGTACGGGAAGGTCCGCCACCTGCGCGCCCGTACGGGCGAAATTCCACCGCTGCTTTGCGCCCAGTCGGGCGGCGAGGCTGTCCACCTGTGCATCGGTGCCGGTGGCCCACGAGACCTGCGGGCAGTCGGCGAGCGGCTTGCAGGCGTCGAAGCCGCGGGTGATCGAGTCGCCGAGGGCGGCGATGGAGGTGGGGCGCTGCCGCCAGGCGGGCTTCGGCTTCGGCTCGGGCTTGGGCTTCGGCCTGGGTTTCGCCTGACTCCCCTGATCGGGCGCGCTCTTGGCCTGGGAACCGCCGTCGTCCGACGAGCCGTCCGTACACGCCGAGAGGGTCAGCACGGCGGCGACGAGGCCGGCGAGTGCGGTCGTGCGCGTACGGGATCTGCGGTGAAGGCGCGCGCGGCGCATGCTCGTCCGGCTCTCCCGCATCCCTGTGCCCCTCTCGGCCGCTCAGGTCTCCCCCGATAGGAGGTCAGCTTGTCCCACTACGAACGGTACGGCACACGGCGCGGCCCCGGGCACGGTAGTTTTTCCCCAGCCGCTTGCGGCCCACATAATTACACCCCGTCACACAGTGTCCTGTTTACGGAGATTCGCCCCCCGATGGTGTTTACTCATAGCTACCTCGGGAACCGCCGCAGGCCCGTCTCGATTGGGAGGTCCCGGTGACGACACGTGGAGTTCTCTACGTCCACTCAGCGCCGCGTGCGCTCTGCCCGCACATCGAGTGGGCAGTTGCCGGCGTGCTGGGCGGCCGGGTCAGCCTCGACTGGATCCGCCAGCCGGCTTCGCCGGGGATGTGGCGGGCCGAATTCTCCTGGCAGGGCGAGGCGGGCACGGCGTCCAAGCTGGCGTCGGCGCTGCGCGGATGGCATCTGCTGCGCTTCGAGGTGACGGCCGACCCGTCGGCGTCGGGGGAGGGCGAGCGCTTCTCGTCGACGCCGGAACTGGGGATCTTCCACGCGGTGACGGGCGTGCACGGCGACATCCTGATCCCGGAGGATCGTTTGCGCGCGGCGATGGCGCGATCCTCGCGGGGCGAATCCGACTTGGAGGCCGAGCTGGAAAAGCTGCTCGGCAAGCCGTGGGACGACGAGTTGGAGCCTTTCCGCTACGCGGGTGAGGGCGCCCCCGTGAGGTGGCTGCACCAGGTGGTGTGACCTTCGGAGCTCAGACAGCGGTGAGGGCCTGCGGAACAATCCCGCAGGCCCTCACTCATGTCCGTGTCAGAGCGACCGGAACGCCAGCACCACGTTGTGGCCGCCGAAGCCGAACGAGTTGTTCAGCGCGGCGATGCGGCCCTCCGCGGGCAGCGGTCGCGCGTCGTCCCTGACGACATCCGCGTCGACCTCCGGGTCCAGCTCCGTGATGTTGATCGTCGGCGGGGCCACCCGCTTGTGGATGGCCAGCACCGACGCCACCGACTCGACGCCGCCGGCGCCACCCAGCAGGTGGCCGGTCATCGACTTCGTGGCGGAGATCGCCATGTGGTCGGCCTCCGCGCCGAAGACCTTGCGCAGCGCCTTGATCTCCGCGACGTCGCCCTGCGGCGTCGACGTGGCATGCGCGTTGATGCTCACGATCTCCGGCGCGTCGAGGTCCGTCGAGTCCATCAGGTTCTGCAGCGCGTGCGCGATGCCGTTGCCGGACGGCTCCGGCTGGGTGATGTGGTGGCTGTCCGCCGAGACGCCCTGGCCGACGGCCTCGGCGTAGACCGTCGCGCCGCGCTTCGCCGCGTGCTCCGCGGACTCCAGCACGATCACGCCGGCGCCCTCGCCGAGCACGAAGCCGTTGCGGGTGACGTCGTACGGGCGGGAGGCGCCCTGCGGGTTCTCGTTGTCCTTGGACATCGCCATCATGTTGCCGAAGGCGGCGATGGGGAGCGCGTGGATCGCGGCTTCCGTACCACCGGCGACGACGACGTCGGCGCGGCCGGTACGGATCATCTCGATCGCGTAGCCGATGGCCTCGGCGCCCGAGGCGCAGGCGGAGACCGGCGTGTGCACGCCGGCCCGGGCGTTGACCTCGAGGCCGACGTTCGCCGACGGGCTGTTCGGCATCAGCATCGGGACCGTGTGCGGGGAGACCCGGCGGGCGCCCTTCTCGCGCAGCACGTCGTACTGGTCGAGGAGGGTGGTCACGCCGCCGATGCCGGAGGCGATCACCGCGCCGAGGCGGTCGGGGTTGACGGCGGAGTCCTCGCCGGCCTTGGCCGTGAAGCCCGCGTCGGCCCAGGCCTCGCGGGCCGCGATCAGCGCGAACTGCGCCGAGCGGTCCAGCTTGCGGGCCTGCGGGCGAGGGATGATCTCACCGGGCTCGACGGCGATCTGCGCGGCGATCTGCACCGGCAGCTCCGCGGCCCAGTCCTGTTCCAGGTGGCCGACGCCGGACTTCCCGGCGAGCAGAGCCTCCCAGGTGGATGCGCTGTCGCCGCCCAGCGGTGTGGTTGCGCCGATACCGGTGACGACCACGGTGCGATGGGGCGCGTTCACTGGATGTGCTCTCCGTAGGTTGGGAAGGGAGGTGACTACGGCGCTGCCGACCCGGGAGCCGGCCGGGGTGGTGCTCCGGTCCCGGGTGGCGACAGCGGGTGCGCCAGAGGGTCAGCTCTGGTGCTTGAGGATGTAGCTCGTGGCGTCGCCGACGGTCTTGAGGTTCTTGACGTCGTCGTCCGGGATCTTCACGTCGAAACGCTCCTCGGCGGCGACGACGACCTCGACCATCGACAGCGAGTCGACGTCCAGGTCATCGGTGAAGGACTTGTCCAGCTGGACGTCCTCAACGGGGATCCCGGCGATCTCGTTCACGATCTCGGCGAGACCGGCGACGATCTCTTCCTGAGTGGCGGCCATGATGGCGCTCCTTCTTGTGTTCTTTTCGGGTGAGGGTTCGGTACGGGTGTCGAGTACCGGCTAAGGGAGGGTAACGACCGTCGCGGCGTAGACGAGTCCCGCCCCGAAGCCGATGACGAGGGCGGTGTCGCCGCTCTTCGCCTGCCCGGTCGCCAGCATCCGCTCCATGGCGAGCGGGATGGAGGCGGCGGACGTGTTGCCGGTGGTCTCGATGTCGCGTGCCACCTCGACATGCTCCGGCAGTTTCAGAGTCTTCACCATCGAGTCGATGATCCGCATGTTGGCCTGGTGCGGGATGAAGACATCCAGGTCGTCGGCAGTTATGCCGGCGGCGTCCAAGGCCTGCTGGGCGACCTTGGCCATCTCGTAGACGGCCCAGCGGAAGACCGTCTGGCCTTCCTGGGTGATCGCCGGGAACTTGATCCCGCCGTCCTCGTCCAGGGGCAGCAGCCCGAGGTCGCCGACGCGGAACTTGTCCCAGCCCACCGTCTGCTTGATGGTGGTGTTCTTGTCGCCCTCGGAGCCCCAGATCGTGGGGCCGATGCCGGGCTCCTCGGCCGGTCCTACGATGACCGCGCCCGCGCCGTCGCCGAACAGGAAGGCCGTGGCCCGGTCGGTCATGTCGGTGAGGTCCGACAGCCGCTCCACGCCGACGACCAGCACGTGCGACGCGCTGCCCTCGACGACCAGGCCCTTCGCGAGCGTCAGGCCGTAGCCGAAGCCCGCGCAGGCCGCGGAGATGTCGAAGGCGGCCGGCTTGCCCGCGCCGAGCGCGTGCGCGATCTCGGTGGCCACCGACGGGGTCTGCATGAAGTGCGAGACCGTGGAGATGATCACGGCGTCGATCTGCTCGGCGGTGATGCCGGCGTCCGCGATCGCCTTGCCCGCGGCCTCCACGGACATGGCGGCGACGGTCTCGTCCGGGCCCGCCCAGTGCCGGGTGGCGATCCCGGAGCGGGAGCGGATCCACTCGTCCGAGGAGTCGATGTGCTTGAGGATCTCCTCGTTCGGCACCACCTGGACCGGGCGGTAGCCGCCGACGCCCATGATCCGCGCGTACGGGGCGCCCTTCGGCGGCTTGATCTTCGACGTCACGACGCGCTCTCCTCGGTCTCCGCGATCAGGGCCTTGGCCTTCTCGATGTCATCGGGGGTCTTCAGCGGCACGGCCGTGACGCCCTTCAGGGCGCGCTTGGCCAGCCCGGTGAGGGTGCCGCCGGGCGCCAGTTCGACCATGCCGGTGATACCGCGGTCGGTGAAGGTCTCCATGCACAGGTCCCAGCGGACCGGGTTGGCCACCTGGCCGACCAGGCGGTCCACGAGCTCCAGGCCGCCGGCGGTCGCCTCGAGGACCTGGCCGTCGCGGTTCGACACGTACGGGATCTGCGGGTCGTTGGGGATGAGCCCGGCGACCGCGGAGCGCAGGGTGTCCACCGCGGGGGCCATGTGCTCGGTGTGGAAGGCGCCGGCCACCTTCAGCGGGATGACGCGGGCCTTCTCCGGCTTGTCCTCGGCGAGGGCGGCGAGCTGCTCCACGGTGCCGGCGGCGACGATCTGCCCGGCGCCGTTCATGTTCGCCGGGGTCAGCCCGAGCTTGCCCAGGTGCGCGACCACGTCCTCCGGGTCCCCGCCGAGTACCGCGGACATGCCGGTCTCGGTGACGGCGGCCGCTTCCGCCATGGCCTGGCCGCGGATGGCGACCAGCTTCACGGCTTCCTCGTCCGTCAGCACCCCGGCGAGCGCGGCGGCGGTGAACTCGCCGACGCTGTGCCCGGCGACCGCACTGATCTTGCCGCCGGCGTGGCTCAGATCGTCACCGAAGAGCGCGTACGAGGACACCAGCCCGGCCGCGACCAGCAGCGGCTGCGCCACGGCGGTGTCGCGGATCTCGTCCGCGTCGGCCTCCGTGCCGTAGCGGATGAGGTCGAGTCCGGACGCGGCGGAGTACGCCTCCATCCGGTCACGGACGCCGGGGAGGTCGAGCCAGGGAGTCAGGAAGCCGGGCGCCTGAGCGCCTTGGCCGGGAGCGACGAGTACGAGCACCCTCACACCTTCTCTTGTGCGAGGTCCTGTCCGCCCGTGCGGACGGGGACGAAGAACCTCGGGGGCAGTTGTCGGAGTCTGACAAAAGTTTACGTCTGGGGCTCGCCCTCTGTCAGGCGGCCCAAGATCAGCGCGATGCGGAGCGTGAACGCCGAGCGCACGTCGGACGGCGACCAGCCCGTGACGTCGGTCACACGTCGTAGCCGGTAGCGGACGGTGTTGGGGTGCACGAAGAGCATCCGGGCGGCGCCCTCGAGGCTGCTCGCCTGCTCGAGATAGACGCTCAGCGTCTCCAGGAGAGCGGAGCCCGCTTCCTCGAGCGGTCTGTAGATCTCCTCCACCAGCTGCTCCCGCGCGCCCTTGTCGCCGGCGATCGCCCGCTCGGGGAGCAGATCGTCCGCGAGCACCGGGCGCGGAGCGTCCTGCCAGGCGCCGCAGGCCTTGAGCCCGGCGGCTGCCGCCTGGGCGGATTTCGTAGCGGCGATGAGGTCGCCGACGACCGGTCCGGCGACGACCGGGCCAGGCGCGAACGGGCCGATGAGGGACTTGGCGGCCTTGAGCGGGTCCTCGGAGCCGCCGGCAATGACCACCAGGCGGTCGCCGAGCACACCGGTGAGGACCTGCAGCTTCGCGTGCCGGGAGGCGCGGCGGATGGCCTCGACCGTCAGCTCGCTGTCGCCGTCGGGGGCGGTGCCGAGGACGACGCACACATGCTCGGGGGCCGACCAGCCGAGGGCGGCGGCGCGGGAGAGGGCGCCTTCGTCGGCCTCGCCCGACAGGACGGCGTTGACGACGAGGGATTCCAGGCGGGCGTCCCAGGCGCCGCGGGCCTCGGCGGCCTGCGCGTACACCTGGGCGGTGGCGAAGGCGATCTCGCGGGCGTAGACGAGGAGGGCCTCGCGCAGCACGGACTCGTCGCCGGGGGCGGCGACGTCGTCGATCGCGGACTCCATGACCTCGATGGTGGTGCGCACCATTTCGACGGTCTGGCGGAGGGTGATCGCGCGGGTGAGCTCGCGCGGGGCGGTGCCGAAGACGTCGGTGGAGATGGCCTGGGGCGTCTCCGGGTGGCGGAACCACTCGGTGAACGCGGCGATGCCGGCCTGGGCCACCAGCCCGATCCAGGAGCGGTGCTCCGGGGGCATGGCGCGATACCAGGGCAGCTGTTCGTCCATTCGGGCGATCGCGTCGGCCGCGAGTGAGCCCGCCGACTTCTCGAGGCGGCGGAGGGTCGCCGCGTGCGGATGCGGCGGCGCCGCGCTGCGTGGCTCGGGACTTTCGGTGGGCTCAGGCACGCCTTCTAGCCTGCCCTATGCGGCGGGCGCGCAGCTGGCCGGGTGCGTATCTGCCGCTCACGGGGTGCGCGCCGGGCGTGCGTCGGGCGCCAAGCAGCCGCGCGGCGTTACGCCGCGATCGCACCCATTCGGCGTACCGTATCCGCGTGATTCAGGTACGGCGTGGTGAAGGCCGATATCGCGGGGGCGACGATGCCGCGGGCATCGAGTCGCTGCACGCGTTCTCCTTCTCCGGCTTCTACGACCCGGCGAACGTCAGGTTCGGCGCCCTGGTGGCCTGCAACGAGGAGCGCCTCAAGTCCGGCGCCGGCTTCGCCGAGCACAAGCACCGCGACATGGAGATCGTCACCTGGGTGATCGAGGGCGAGCTCACCCACCGCGACTCCAAGGGGCGCACCGAGACCATCAGACCCGGCGATGTGCAGCGGCAAAGCGCAGGCCGGGGCATCCGGCACGTGGAGCGCAACGACGGCGACGGGCCGCTGCGCTTCCTGCAGATGTGGCTGATGCCGCGGGAGTTCGGCGGCAAGCCGGAGTACGAGGTGGTGCGCGGCATCGCCGACGGCACCCCGTACGCCGTCGAGCGGGCCGGGGCGATACTGCACGTCCGCCGGCTGCGCGCGGCCGAGCGCACCGCCCTGCCCGCCGCGCCATGGGTGTATGTGCACGTGGTGCGCGGCATGGTGGAACTCGGCGGCGAGTTCGTGCACGAGGGCGACGCCGTGCGGCTTGCCGGGTGCGAGCAGACGGAGCTCACCGCCGAGAGCCCTGCCGAGGTGCTCGTATGGGAGATGCGGACGGGGCCGCAGGACCCTGACTAGGCGTCCTGGTCGGGCACGTCCTCCGCGAGCTCTTCCTCGACGGCTTCCTCCTCGATGTTCAGCGCTACGAGGATGCCCGCCGCGACCACGACGCCGGCGGCTACGAGCAGGCTGCCGAATCTCATTCCCATGACCCCCATGACCGAACTCCCCTTTCGGTAGGGACCGTTCGCGGCTCAGCCTAGCGAGCGGGAGGCCAGCTCGGCGAGGACCGCGTCGGTGAAAGGCGGCCAGGCCTGCACGGCCCAGTCGCCGAAGGGGAGGTCGGTCAGCGCCACGCAGGCCGCGCCCCCAGTGGATGTCGCAGTGGGGTCGACCCAGAGGAACGTCCCGGACTGGCCGAAGTGGCCGAAGGTGCGCGGCGACGACGAGGTGCCCGTCCAGTGCGGCGACTTGTGGTCGCGGATCTCGAGGCCGAGGCCCCAGTCGTTCGGGTTCTGGTGCCCGTAACCGGGGAGCACGCCCTTCAGGCCCGGGTGCACGACGGCCGTCGCCTCGGCGTGCAGCGCGGGGGAGAGCAGCCGGGGGGCGAGCAGCTCGGCGGCGAAGCGGGAGAGGTCGGCGGCGGTGGACCAGCCGTCCTTGGCCGGGGAGCCCTCGAGGGTGGTCTGCGTCATGCCGAGCGGCACGGCGACGGCCTCGCGGACGTAGTCGGCGAAGGGGATGTCGGTGGCCTTGGCGATGTGGTCGCCGAGGGTCTCGAAGCCGGCGTTGGAGTACAGCCGGCGGTTGCCCGGCGGGGCGAAGATCCGGTGCTCGTCGAAGCCGAGGCCCGAGGTGTGGGCGAGCAGATGGCGGACCGTGGACCCGGCGGGCCCGGCCGGCTCGTCCAGCTCGATCGCGCCCTCCTCGACGGCGACCAGCGCGGCGTACGCTGCGATCGGCTTGGTGACGGAGGCCAGGAAGAAACGCTTCTCCTGCGGGCCGTGGGTACCCGCGACCGTGCCGTCGGCGGTGACGACCGCGGTGGCGGCGGTGGGGACGGGCCAGTTGTCGGTCATCAGGAGGCTCTGCATACGGCCGAGCCTAACCCTGGCCGCTTGCTTAGAGTGCACTCAAGGTCAGTAGCGTCGGAGGCGTCCGGATTTGGACGGCGAAGGGGGCAGGGATGACGACCGTTCACACGGCAGCGTCGGCGGTGTCGGCAGTGTCGGCCGCGTCGGCAGCCGAGGAGAAGGTGGACACCTGCGCGAGCGAGGCCGCCCACCCGCCCCCGGTGGCCCGCGGCGGCTACACGATCAGCGAGGTGGTCAGCCATACGGGCCTGAGCGCCCACACCCTGCGCTGGTACGAGCGGATCGGCCTGATGCCGAACGTCAGCCGCTCCCACACCGGCCAGCGCCGCTACTCCGAGGCCGACCTGGGCTGGCTGTCCCTCGTCGGCAAGCTGCGGCTGACCGGCATGCCGGTGGCCGACATGGTGCGGTACGCGGAGCTGGTCCGCGAGGGCGAGCACACCTTCGCCGAGCGGCAGCACCTGCTCACCCGGCACCGCGAGAACGTGCGGCAGCACATCGCGGAGCTGCAGGACACACTGGCCGTACTGGACTTCAAGATCGAGCACTACGCCGACGCCCGGCGGGCGTCCGAAAGGGTTTGACGCGAGATGAGCAGGATCGAAACGGCACGACTCGGCAGCGAAGGCCCCGAGGTCGGCGTCCAGGGCCTCGGCTGCATGGGGATGAGCTTCGCGTACGGGCCGACGGACGCGGACGAGGCACGGGCGACGCTGGAGCGGGCGCTGGAGCTCGGCGTCACGCTCTACGACACCGCGGACATGTACGGGATGGGGGAGAACGAGAAGTTCATCGCCCCGTTCATCCAGGCCAACCGGGACGCGGTGACGATCGCGACGAAGTTCGGCATCGTGCTGGACCCGGACGACCCGGCCAAGCGCGGCATCCGCAACGACCGGGAGTACATCCGCGCGAGCGTCGAGGGCAGCCTGCAGCGCCTCGGCGTCGACGTGATCGACCTGTACTACATGCACCGGCGCGACGTGAACGTCCCCATCGAGGAGACCGTCGGCGCGATGGCGGAGCTCGTACAGGAAGGCAAGGTCAAGCAGCTCGGGCTGAGCGAGGTCACCGGACCCGAGCTGCGGGCGGCGCACGCGGTGCACCCGATCGCGGCGCTGCAGTCGGAGTGGTCGGTGTTCTCGCGGGACGTGGAGAAGACGGCGGTGCCGGCGGCCGCGGAGCTGGGCGTCGCCTTCGTGCCGTACTCGCCGCTCGGGCGGGGCTTCCTGACCGGGGCGTTCGTCAAGGCGGACGCCGAGCTGACGAAGGACGACTTCCGCCAGACGATGCCGCGCTTCACCGGCGAGAACGCGGAGAAGAACGCGCAACTCCTGGCCCCGCTGCGGGCGATCGCGGAGGCCCGCGACATCACCCTCGGCCAGGTCGCGCTGGCCTGGGTGCAGCAGCAGGCGCAGATCCACGACCTGTCCGTGATCCCGATCCCCGGCACGCGCAAGCGCACGCGGGTGGAGGAGAACACGGGCGCCACGCGGATCGGCCTGACGGCCGCGGAGCTGGCGACGCTGGAGCCGATCGCGGGCCAGGTGGCCGGCGGGCGGTACGCGGACATGGCGTTCACGTCGGCGGGCCGGGAGTAGCCGCTACGGGCGTGCCCCGAGGTCGCGGGCGGGCAGGAACCTGGGGTGCTTCAGGTCCGGTCCGTCCGCGGTGCCGGGGATGACGAAGTAGCCCTGCTCCTCGCGTGGCTTGGTGTAGCCGCGGTAGCCGATGAGGAGTTCGTCGTAGCCGTCGTTGTCCAGGTCGGCCGCCGTGACGTCCCAGCCGAGCTGGTCGTGGTCCGCGGGGGTCCAGCCGTGGCCGCGGGGCAGGCCCAGGGAGGTGCGGGTGATGGGCACCACGGGGCCGTAGCCGTCCGGCCCGGAGAGGCGCAATCGCACTTCGCTCGCCGGGCGGTGGTCGGGGGCGGCGGTGATGAGTTCGTCGGCGCCGTCGCCGTTGAGGTCCGCGCCCGGTGCGTCCTGGCAGCTCGCCGGTACTTTGCCGCCCACCCGGGCGATGGTGGAGGTACGGGTGCCGGGGCCCCGCGGTCCGCCGTGCAGGACCGTGCCGTCACTCTGCAGCAGGTCGGCGTAGCGGTCCCGGTCGAAGTATCCGGCGCACAGCAGCCGGCGGACCTTGTTCGGTCCGTCGAATTCCCCGCCGGCCGGGGTGCGGCCGACGCCCGGCGGCGTGGGGGCGAGCGCGAGGCCTTCCGGAGTGCCCCGGTAGAACTGGGTGTCCAGCACTCCCGCCGGTGGCCGTGCCGGATTGTTGGTGGAGCCGTCCTCCGGCCGGTTCGACAGCACGCCGCGGGTGACCACGTCCTCGTAGTTGTCCCCGTCGAAGTCGCCGACGACGAGGGGGCGGTAGTCGGGGACGGGCGACACCCATCCCCGCTGCGTGCCGTCGAACGACTGGGTGGGCTGATCCTGCCCGCGGCGGGCCAGTCCGAAGAGGACCACGACACACTGCTGGGCGGCGGGTCGCGCTTCACCGGCGGAGGTGCCGGCGGCCGGTGCGGGGCGCATCCCGATCAGGTCCTGGGTGCCGTCCGCGTTGAAGTCGCCGATGGCCTGTATCTGCAGAAAGCCGTCCGGCAGCCGCACCGCCGAGGGCTCGGGGCCGCCCCGGACGACGCGCTGGTCGAATCCGGTACCGCCGCCGAGCGCCCCGGCGCCCGCGGGCATGGTCCTGACCAGCAGGTCCGCGTACTGGTCGTCGTCCAGCTTGCCCGCGAACCGGGCCGCGCTGTCCCCGATCGCCCGATGCGGCTGGCCGCCCTTCGGCTCCAGTCCCGCGACCTCGGTGCTGAGGGAGATGCTGCGGCCGGGGCCCTTCGCCGAGCCGAGCAGCAGGGCGCGGTTGTGCATCCAGCGGCCGCCCACCTTGGGGCGGTACCAGGCGTTGAGGTGCACGTCCGGGTAGCCGTCGTCGTTGAAGTCGTGGCGGTGGCGGGCGTCCCGTACGTCCCCGAGGGCCCGCCGCTGCGGCGCCGCGGCCTGCGGCGGGGCCTTGCAGTGTTCGGGCGTGGGAGGCCGGGCGCCGACCCGGGCGGCGCCCGGCTTGGCCTCGGGGACGCCGATCGGTCCGTTATTGCCTTGGCCGGAGCCCGAGCCGGAGTCGCTCCAAAGCGTCTGATACATCAGGATGTTGGCGACGACCAGCACGAGGGCCATCGCGGTGATGAGGGCGATCCGGCGTCGCGACATGCCGCAAGTTTCCGGCCGGAGCGGGCGGCTCCGGGTAGCTTCGGTCCGTATCGGATACGCCACGAATCGCACCACGCCGCCCACCGGAACCGGGCGTCACACGAGCCATTGCAGGGCGAGGGCGCCGAACAGGGCCAGTACCGCCAGCAGCGCTTGCATCTGGTACTGCTTCCGGGCGGTCATCGCGGGGTCACCTCCTCGTAGTCGTTGAGCGCGATGCTGGTGAAGTTGGCGAGGGAATCGGTGCCCTTGGCGAAGTAGCCGTCGTGGCCCTCGGCGCCCTTCGCCGAGAAGTCCTTCGCGCCGAAGCCCGCCGACACCGGGTCGGCGCCGTGGCCGAGGCCGGCGAGGGAGACGTTCGGGACGTTGCCGATCCAGTCGGAGTCGTTACGGGCCGCCCACACCTGGGCGTTGGCGTGCAGGTCGGCGGCGGTGTGGGCGCGCATGCCGGGGGAGGCGAAGGCGACGATGTCGTCGGCGTCCTTCGGGCCGAGGTCGGCTGCCGCCTTGCCGCAGACCACGGAGCCGTAGCTGTGGCAGAGCAGGGCGGGCGGGTCGGCCGGGTCCGTAGTGGCGCTGAGCCCCTTCATGAAGCTGACCAGGCGCGGCGCGCCGGCGTCCGCGAGGCGGCCGGTGGCGGCGTCGACGCCGACACCCTCGGGGGTGGTGTAGCCGGCCCAGACGACGACGGCGCTGTCCGGGTCCTGCTTGGCCATCGACTTCTGCAGCGCGGCGCCCTGCTTGTGGGCGTTGTTGTAGCCGCGCAGATCGGTGTCGGAGCCCGGCACCAGCACCGCGATGTGCTCGGCCTTGTCCAGATCCCCGAAGACCTCGGCGATCTGGCCGCGCCCGCGCGGGTCCATGGCCAGGACCTTCCGCTCCTCGAGGCGCTCGAGCTGGCCGTCGCGGGAGTCGAAGAGGGACTGGTGGTTGGCGGCGAGGCGGAGCTTGACGGGGGCGCCGTCGAGATTGCCGACGGTGGCCGGGTGCTCGGCGGCCAGCTTGCGCTGCTCGGCGGGGGAGAGGCTGTCGAAGTAGCGCGCCACCTGGGCGGGGGTCGAGGTGGCCGGGTCAAGCCCGGTATCCGCGGCAAAGGCAGCCGCACCGGGCGGCGGCCCGGTCATCGCCGTCTGCGACCCGGCCGCGAAGCCCGCGGTACCGGCAATGGCGGCGACGCCGACCGCTGCGGAGATCAGGGTCTTCTTGAGACGGCGGGGCTGCATGACGTGGACTCCCTCGGTCAGCGACGAGCTCTCTCGTCGTTCGAGGGAAGAGTGGGGTGAGGGTGGGTGCGGCCACGTCACACCTTGGAGCCAAGGTTGGGGTGATACCTGGGTATTACTTGGGCTTGGGGTGTGGGCGTGGGGCGTGGGAGTGGGGCTTGGGGCTTCGGCTTGGCCCTCTGGCCCCGGCTCCCCCCTGGGTCTCGGTCCCGGTCCTGCTT
>NZ_JAAKZV010000143.1 GCF_011044975.1 Streptomyces coryli
GAGCGGGAGGGTCTGCGGGAGATAGCCGAGGCCGCCGGGGGTGATAACCGTCACGTCGCCGCTGTCCGGGCGCTCCTGGCCGGCCAGGAGGCGGAGCAGCGTGGACTTGCCGGAGCCGTTGTCGCCGATGAGGCCGGCCTTCTCGCCCGGCTTGAGGGAGAAGGAGACCTGGTCGAGGACGGTGCGGCCGGGGTAGCGCTTGGTGACGGCGTGCAGGGTCAGCTGGGCGGTGGGTGCTGGGGGCATGGGTGGATTCCTGTCGGGTCGTCGACGGTGAGAGGGCGCGGCAGGACACGGCGACGGCGGAGCGGAGCTCTACGCGGCCGGTGTCGGCTGTCTCACAGGGAACCCATGGATAGTGAAGCTACTGCAGGTCGGCGGCTTTGGCAAGACGCAACGTCTCGCCTTGTGGGCCGTCCGAGGCGTGAACCGGATTTGCCCTGAGCTCCCGTACCTGCGTATCGTGATAGATCGTTTGATTCCCATATGCCCGGCGCCCGTTTAAGAGCGCGCCGTGTGGCGCGTTCCTTTGTCCAGCCGTGGCTGACCGCATCGAGGCGGTCGTGTGTGAAAGCTGCCGCGGAGTCGTGGGCACGTGCCGATGACTCCGGAAGGTTTGCATTTCGCATGTCTGAAAACACTCTCGAGACCACCGTTGAGGCCGTAGAGGCCATTGAGGCGGTCGAGGTCACCGAGCCCGTCGAGGCCACCGAGTCCGTCGAGGCCACCGAGTCCGTCGAGCCGACCATCACCTTCGCCGACCTCGGGCTCCCCGCCCAGATCGTGAAGAAGCTCAACGCCAACGGCGTCACCACCCCCTTCCCGATCCAGGCCGCGACCATCCCGGACGCCATGGCCGGCAAGGACATCCTCGGCCGCGGCCGTACCGGCTCCGGCAAGACCCTCTCCTTCGGCCTGCCGCTGCTGACCCAGCTGTCCGGCGGCCACACCGAGAAGAAGCGCCCGCGCGGCCTGATCCTCACCCCGACCCGCGAGCTCGCGATGCAGGTCGCCGACGCCCTGCAGCCGTACGGCGACGTCATGGGCCTGAAGATGAAGGTCGTCTGCGGCGGTACGTCCATGGGCAACCAGATCTACGCCCTGGAGCGCGGCGTCGACATCCTCGTCGCCACCCCGGGCCGCCTGAAGGACATCATCAACCGCGGTGCCTGCTCGCTCGACAAGACCGAGATCGCGATCCTCGACGAGGCCGACCAGATGGCCGACCTGGGCTTCCTGCCCGAGGTCACCGAGCTGCTCGACATGATCCCGGCCGGCGGCCAGCGGATGCTCTTCTCCGCCACCCTGGAGAAGGAGATCGACACCCTCGTCAAGCGCTACCTGAAGGACCCGGTGCACCACGAGGTGGACCCGTCGCAGGGCGCGGTCACGACCATGACGCACCACGTCTTCGTCGTGAAGCCGAAGGACAAGCAGCCGGTCACCTCCGCGATCGCCGCCCGCAAGGGCCGCACGATCATCTTCGTTCGTACGCAGCTGGGCGCCGACCGTGTCGCCGAGCAGCTGCGCGAGGCCGGTGTGCAGGCCGACGCGTTGCACGGCGGCATGACGCAGGGCGCGCGTACCCGCACCCTCGCCGACTTCAAGGACGGCTACGTCAACTGCCTCGTCGCCACCGACGTCGCCGCCCGCGGCATCCACGTCGACGGCATCGACCTGGTCCTGAACGTGGACCCGGCCGGCGACCACAAGGACTACCTGCACCGCTCCGGCCGTACGGCGCGCGCGGGCCAGTCCGGCACCGTCGTCTCCCTCGCGCTGCCGCACCAGCGGCGGACGATCTTCCGGCTGATGGAGGACGCGGGCGTGGACGCCTCGCGGCACATCGTCAGCGGCCGGGAGTTCGACGAGGACGTGGCCCGGATCACCGGCGCCCGCTCCATCTTCGAGGTGCAGGCCGAGTCGGCGGTGCAGGCCGCGACGATGGCCGACCGCGATGTGGCGGACCTGACCAAGCGGCTGGAGAAGGCGCAGCGCCGCGCGACGGAACTGCACGAGGAGGCGCAGCGCCTCCAGGAGCGTGCGGGGATCGCGCCGCAGGCCGAGGCTGGGTCGGCGACGGTGTCCGAGGACACCGCTCCGGTGGCCGCCGAGGCTGCGACGGAGGCCGCGCCGGTCGTGGCTGCCGAGGCCGCGGAGACACAGACCGCCGCTGCCCGTCCGGCCGTTGAGGACCACCGCCGCGAGCGGCACGACCGCCGCGAGGAGCGCTTCCGCTCGATGCCGCGCGAGGAGCGTGGCGACCGTGGTGGCCGCTCGTTCGACCGTCGGGACGACCGCCGGGACAACGACCGCGGTGGCCGCTCGTACAACCGTGACGACCGTGGCTCGTACCGCCGTGACGACCGTCGGGACAACGACCGTGGCGGCCGCTCCTTCGAGCGTCGCGACGACCGCTCCGGTGGTGGCAACCGCGGCTACGGCGAGCGTCGTGACCGCAACGGCTTCAGCGGTGGCGGCCGTTCGTACGAGCGTCGCGACGACCGCGGCTCGTACAACCGCGACGACCGTCGTGACAACGACCGCGGCGGCCGCACCTTCGAGCGCCGCGACGGCGGCAACCGCACCGGCGGCAGCCGCCCGTTCCGCCGCGACGACCGCCCCTACGGCCACCGCGGCGGCGACCGCCCCTTCAACCGCGACGACCGCCGCGACAACGGCCACCGCACCGGCTCCTTCAACACGGGCGGCAAGAGCCGCACGGACAAGCCCCGCTGGAAGCGCAACGGCTAACAGCTGATTGACCGCACCACCAAGCGCCCCCGGCGAGATTCGCTCTCGCCGGGGGCGCTTGCGGTTTCCAGCAGGCTACGAAACCGGGCCTCTGACACGTCCCACCAGCGTGGACACCCTCACATGCTCAGTGAACGGCTCGTCGGCGGGGAGTGCTTGCCGGATACGTTCGGCGAAGACGGCGCGGTCGTCCGGCCCGGGCAGCTGGTCCACGGGGATCGCGGAGCAGATTCCGCCGAAGAGCTGGTCGAAGTCCAGTTCGTCGCTGTATTCGACCACCGTTTCCCGGACATCGACGAAGCCCGCGGACTCCAGCGCCCGCGTATACCGCAGCCGGTCGCGGCTGCTGGTGCCGCATGATGCTTCCAGCTTCGTACCGAACCACCCTTCCAGGCACCCTCGCAGGGCGCGGGACCAGTCGCTCTCCTGCTGCCACAGCGGCGTGCCATTCGAGATCACCGCGATGCCCCCGCCCTCGCGGAGCAGCGGCGACACGTCACGGAACAGCTCATCGTGCCGCATCCAATGAAGCGCCTGCCCGATGACGGTCAGCGCCAGCGAACGCTCGCCCATCAGCATCCCGAGCGCCGGAACGTCGGTGTCGGCACCGAGGATCCACGTCGCGTTACGGATCCCCTGACCGTCGGCCGCCTCCCGGGCCAGCCGCAGCATGTCCGGCTCAGGATCCAGCCCCACCACGGCACGGACCCGGGAAGCGAAGGGAAGGGCGAGCTGCCCAGTGCCGCACCCCACGTCGAGTACGACGTCCGCTTCCGACAACTGGAAGGCTCCCTGCAGATCGTCGAAAACCTCGGACGGGTAGCCCCGCCGGAACTTCGCGTAGTAGTCGGCCACAGCGCCACTGAATCCCACCGTCATCCCCCCACTCTGCCGGGCATCAGCCTCCCGCGCCCAGATCAACTGCTGTTGACACGCGGTCTATTGACTATTATTCAAAACGGCAGCAGTCTCCCCCTCATGACCGAGGACTCAGCCACCGCCCTGAGCGCCGCACTCGGCGCATCGCCGCCCGCCTCCTTCGCCCGCCTCGACGCGGCGCAGCAGCGCGCCCTCGCCGACGCCTTCACCGCGGAGCGCGCCGCGCAGAACGACGGGCTCGAGCAGGCCGCCGAGGAGGCGCTCAAGCTCGTGCCTGCCGTGGCCCGTGGGCCCGTACGCCGCATCCTCTTCAAGTGACGGGAGTGGACCCAGTGGACGCACTCAGCCTCACCGCCCGGGCCGAGACCGAGAAGATCGCCCGGCTGCTCGGCGCCGAGCCGGCGCAGCTCGCCTTTCTGCACGGACTGCCGCCCGCCGATCTGCGCGCCTTCCGCGAGCAGACCGTCGCCGCGCTCTTCGACTCCGCGCCCGACATGCTCCACCGCATCGCCCGCGCCACCAAGCTCGTCCCGGCCGCCGTCGCCGCCGTCATCTCCCAGAGGGCGCTGGGCCCACGGCTGTCCGCGGCCGTCGCCGGGCGCCTGGAGCCGGCCCGCGCCGGCGACATCATCAGCAAGCTGCCGGTGTCCTTCACCGCCGCCTCCTGCGGCCACCTCGACCCGCGCCGGATCCGCGGCATCGTGGACCGTCTCGAGGAAGACCTGGTCGTACGGGTCGCGGTGGCCCTCGCCGAGAACGGCGACCACCTCACCATGGGCCGCTTCGTCGGCCATCTGCGCCCGACCGCGCTGAAGCGCGCCATCGACCTCATCGACGACGTGTCGATCCTGCGCACCGGCTATCTCATCGATCACCCCGAACGCATCGACGACATCCTGGAGTTGCTGCCCGCCGAGCGGCTCGCCGCCGTCATCCGTACCGCCGCGGACGAAGCCCTGTGGCCGCAGGCGCTCGCCGTCGCCGGAATGGCGGGGGAGCGGCGGCGGGGCGAGATCGCCGCGCTCGCGGTGCGGCAGGGCGAGGAACGGCTCGCCTCGCTGGTGCACGCCGTGCAGGACCAGGGCCTCTGGGACGCGCTGCTGCCGGTCGTCGCCCTGCTCGGCGACGAGGACCGGCGCACCGTCGCCCGCCTGCCCGTGCTGCAGGAGGGTGACGTGCTGCGGGATGTAGTCGCAGCGGTGGTCGCCGCCGGGCTGTGGGCGCCGTTCCTGCCGCTGGTACGGGAGTTGCCCGAGCCCGCGCGCAAGGTCGTGGCGGACGCGGCCGGGGAGCTGCCGGACGCCGAACTGGAGGCGATGGCCCACGAGGTCGAGAAGCAGGACCTGTGGGAGCCGGTGATGGAGCTGCTGGAGCTGATGGAGGACGCGCCGAAGGAGCGGATCTTCGCGCTGCCGTTCTTCCAGCAAGCGAGCTGACTACGTGCCGGGCCGCCGCTCCCACGCCGCGGCCCGGCAGCTCGTCCCTTACGCGGCGGCCTCCAGCTCCTCCGTCCGCTCCACCGTCACCTCCCACGACCCCGCCGGCAGTCCCACCAGCCCGTACAGCCACCGCACCGGCGTCCGCCGCGGGATCAGCACCAGATACGCGATCACCGCGAAGACCACCAGACCCACCGGCCAGCTGGTCAGCCGCACCAACCCGCTCGCCGTCAGCGCCCCCAGCAGCGGCAGCCCCTGCGTCCCCGCCGCCGCGATGGCGACCGCGACCAGCCGCGGCACCTTGCGGTCCGCGTCCGCGCCCGGCGCGTCCCAGCCCTCCATCAGCCAGCCGACCTCGGCGAGCAGCAGCGTGCCCATCACGCCCGCGGCGAAGACCAGAAGCGCGAGGAAGGTCCCCGAGGTGACGAAGTCGACGACGTTGTCGGCGACCGGGTCGCGCGACCAGGCGGCCAGATCACGCTGGTTGGTGGTGAGCAGGCGGCGGTAACCGGAGCCGTCCCAGCCGTGCAGCAGCGTGCCGAAGAAGAGGAAGTGCGCGGATACGGAGACGAGGAAGGCCCAGTACGCGGCCCCGTAAAGGATGAGCAGCTGGGCGACCAGAAAGCCGAGCGCGGCGCCGATCGTCACCCCGCCCGCGTAGAGCAGCGCGAAGCCGGCCCAGACGCCGTCGTGGTCGTCGGCGACCTGCATCGTGCCCCAACTCGGGTTGTACCAGAGCAGGAAGAGCCCGGTCGGCGCCAGCAGCACCGCGGCGAAGAGCACGGTGTGCAGCAGATACGGGGACGCCGCCGCCGAGCCCGCCCGGCGGTGCAGCCGGCCCGAGGCGCGGGCATCGCTCGTATAGCCGCGCCAGTACTGGAGCTGGCGGGCGGCGGACAGGGCGAAGGTGGCGCCGGTGGCGAACGCCCAGAAGAGAGCGGCTTGTACGGGGACCATGTTCGGATCAGCCAGCCTTTCCTTGGATGCCCAGACCGTCGACGATCAGCTCGTCGGTGGTGACGAGGGCCTGTTCCGCGCTGACGTCGGTCATGTAGACGAAGGGCGGCACGACCGGGGGGACCGGCAGCCGGTCCGGCGTGAAGGTCAGGCAGACCAGGTCCTGGAGGCAGCCGCTGAACTTCGTGAGATAGAGGGTCACGTTGCCGCGCAGCTGAAGCGCCCCGGCGGTCAGGTTCACCTGCGCCGGGCTGCCGGCGTCGCGGGTGTTGAGGTCGTAGTCGGTCAGTGAGGCCGCGTCCATGCGCAGGACCATGACCTTGAGCGGGCCGTCCCGCGTCGGGAGTTCCTCCACGCCCGCGAAGGTGAAGCCCTCGGGGGCGAAGAGGGTGGTGGTGATGGTGGGCGGCATGGCTGCCGCCTGCGGGGGTTCGGCTGCGTGCGCCTCCGTGGCCGGGCGCCACAGGGGCGCGGTGAGCAGCGCGGCGATCACGAGGAGGGCGGTGCCGGTGCCGCGCTTCTCGGCCGGCTCGGCCGGCTCGGCTGATTCCGTCGGCGCGACCGGCCCGGCTGACTCCGCCGACGCGACCGACCCGTCCGACTCCGCCGACGCGACCGGCCCAACCGACTCCGCCGGCCCCACCGCCTTCCACCCGAAGGCCAGCGCACTCCCCGCGATCCCCAGCAGGCTCCCGACCACGAACCCGCCCAAGTTCGTAGCCGCGAAGGATAGTACGGACAGCAGCAGCGCGTTCAGGCTCACGTACGGCGCGGTGTGCGGCGCCACCCACAGGAAGCCGCCCGCGAGGATCAACGCCAGACCGATCCCCAGCGCGGCCAGCCCGCCGAGGCCCAGGCTCACCAGGACCTCGAAGGGCGACAGCGGCACGATCAGCAGCTCAAGACCCGCCGCGATCAGCAGCAGCCCGCCCCAGAAGGGGCGCCGGCGCCGCCAGTCCCTGAAGGCGGCGCGCAACTCCGGCTGCCACTGCCTCAGTAGCATCCTTGGCCGCCCAGTTTGACGTCGAGCTTCAGGCCGCGGAGATGGAAGTTGCCGCCGACCGCCGACCACGCATGGGACTTCACCCCCGACACCGAGACGCCATCGGCCTGCAGCCCGAAGCCGCCCGGCTTGCCCTTAACCCCAGGTACCTCAGTGAGCTGGGACGCGTCGCGGCCGATCTGGGCGGTGCCGAAGCGGGCGTCGCCGCTCAGATCCTCGGCGTCGATGACGAGATTGTCGGCGGTGACCTTGCCCGCCTCACCGCCCGCCTGCAGCTTGAAAGTGACCTTGCCGATGGGGGTGTTGACCTTCGCCGACTGGCAGATGGTGCTGAGCTCGGCCTTGTCCAGGGCCAGCAGGGACACGGGATGTCCCTCGCCGTCGACGGCCCGGTCCACTTCTACGTAGCTGGCGAGGCCGTCGCTGTTCAGCCTTCCCGAGCTGACCTGAAAGGCCGTGCCGGAGACGGCGAACGACGAGGCGAGGGCGCCCTGCGCCATCATCGAGGCCATCGCTCCGATGGCTAATACGGCGGGCACGGCGACGGCGGCCGACTTCTTCAACGACGTCTTGCCCAGCGGTTTTTCGCGCACGTTTTCCTCCTAAGCAGTGAGTCACTGGCGGTGAAAGGAGGTGCTCTGGTGCGGTGCGGATCTACCGGTCTTCGAGCTCTGCCATACTTCGTGAAACAGCAGCGATCCTTGCCGGTACCAGGAGACTAGGGCCGACTTTGAATAATAGTCAACAACGCGGACAGCGCTCTGCCACGGGCGCCACGGGCCGCTCCCGCGCCCGCCGCGCCGAGCTGATCGCCATCGGCCGCACCCTCTTCGCCGACACCTCGTACGACGCCCTGTCCATGGACGACATCGCCCGCCGGGCCGGCGTCGCCAAGGGGCTCGTCTACTACTACTTCACCAACAAGCGCGGCTATTACCTCGCGGTGATCGAGGACGCGGTCGGCGACCTGCTGTCCCGCGCCACCGGCGGCGAGGAAGTCCCGCGCGCCGAGCGGGTGCTGCGCACGCTGGACGGCTATCTGCGTTACGCGCAGCAGAACCAGGCGGCGTACCGCACGATGGTCACCGGCGGCGTCGGCCACGACACCGAGGTGATAGCGATCCGCGACCGGGTCCGCGGCCAGATCCTCGACGCGCTGGCGATAGGGGCCTGGGGCCGTACGTCCAAGGACATCCCGCCGACCGCGCGGCTGGCGCTGACGGGGTGGCTGTACGCGGTCGAGGGCGTGACGCTGGACTGGCTGCCGCTGGGGGACGAGGTATCGCGGGAGCGGGTGCGGCAGCTGCTCGTACGCAATCTGCACGACGCTTTCCACGCCATCGAGGAGCTCGAACCGGGGTGCCCGGCGCCTCGGCCCGGAGAGTAGGCATGCCCGGCGGTGTCCTTGGGCATCGCTGGGTGCATGACAACCGACGAAACTCAGCCACATCACGTCTCCGATGAGGAGAGACTCCGCCAGCTCGGCTACACCCAGACGCTGGCCCGCCGCATGTCCGCCTTCGGCAACTACGCGGTCTCCTTCACCATCATCTCGGTCCTGTCCGGCTGCATGACCATGTACCTCTTCGGCATGAATACGGGCGGCCCCGCCCTGATCACCTGGGGCTGGGTCGGGGTCGGGCTGATGACGCTGTTCGTCGGCCTGGCCATGGCGGAGGTGTGCTCCGCGTATCCCACCTCGGCCGGGCTCTACTTCTGGGCGCGGAAGCTCGCGCCGCCGAAATCGGCCGCCGCATGGGCCTGGTTCACCGGCTGGTTCAACGTCCTCGGCCAGGTCGCGGTGACGGCGGGCATCGACTTCGGTGCGGCGTCGTTCCTGGGCGCGTATCTGAATCTGCAGTGGGACTTCAAGATCACCGAGGAGCGGGTGATCCTGCTCTTCGCGGCGATCCTGATCCTGCACGGCGCGCTGAACACCTTCGGCGTCCGCATCGTCGGGCTGCTGAACAGCATCAGCGTGTGGTGGCACGTGATCGGGGTGGCGGTGATCGTCGGCGCGCTGACCTTCGCGCCCGATACGCACCAGTCGACGTCCTTCGTCTTCACCGAGTTCGTGAACAACACCGGCTTCAGCTCCAGCGCGTACGTGGTCTTGATCGGCCTGCTGATGGCGCAATACACCTTCACCGGCTACGACGCCTCGGCGCACATGACGGAGGAGACGACCGACGCGTCGGTCGCGGGCCCGCGCGGCATCGTCCGCTCGATCTGGACGTCCTGGATCGCCGGCTTCGTGCTGCTGCTCGGCTTCACCTACGCGATCCAGTCGTACGACAAGACCGTGGGCACGGCGACGGGCGCCCCGCCGGCGCAGATCCTGCTGGACGGGCTGGGGGCGACGGCCGGCAAGACGATGCTGCTGGTCATCATCGGCGCCCAGCTCTTCTGCGGCATGGCCTCGGTCACCGCGAACAGCCGGATGATCTATGCCTTCTCCCGGGACGGCGCGCTGCCGTTCTCGGGGGTCTGGCACCGGGTGAACCCGCGCACCCGCACGCCCACGAACGCGGTGTGGCTGGCGGCGCTGGGCGCCCTGGTCCTCGGCCTCCCGTATCTGATCAATGTCACCGCGTACGCCGCCGTGACCTCGATCGCGGTGATCGGCCTGTACATCGCGTACGTCATCCCGACCTTCCTGCGCCTCCGCCAGGGCGATGCCTTCGAGCGCGGCCCGTGGCACCTGGGCCGCTGGAGCCGCCCGATCGGCGTGATCGCGGTTGCCTGGGTGGCATTGATCACGGTGCTCTTCATGCTCCCGCAGGTCTCCCCGGTCACGGCCGAGACCTTCAATTACGCCCCGGTCGCGGTCGCCGTCGTCCTCGGCTTCGCGGGCACCTGGTGGCTGCTCTCGGCCCGCCACTGGTTCCTCAACCCGGACCACGAGCGCACCCGCGCCCGCGCCGCCGCGGCGGCGGCCCAGCCGGAGCCGGTCGACTGACGCGGCGGAGCGCGCGGGCGGCGCGACCGTCCAGGGGATATCGGCTCGGGCCCCGGCCCGCGCGCGGGCTATGCTGGCCGGGCGCGGGCCGTTAGCTCAATTGGCAGAGCAGCGGACTTTTAATCCGTTGGTTGTGGGTTCGAGTCCCACACGGCCTACTCGCGGCACCTCGCCATAGCGCTCTGACCTGCGGAAACGTGGGTCAGGGTGGCGGGAGTGGGATACCGTCGGCCGGCTGACCCGAATCGGGCGGCTTTGTCTCCCAGCGGGCGCGGGAGATGCCGCCTTCGCCGCCGCCGCCGTACGGGGCTGGCTAGTTGGCCGCCCCGGCCCCGCCGACGGAAGGTGCCCCGGCTGCTAATCAGGGAGGCGGACTTCGGCCGTGCGGAGGGACGACCGGTCGTCCTTCGCGATCAGTCTGCCGCCCTCGATCAAGGTGGCGATACGCCGGCGCAGGGGCATGTCGACGGCGTCGTCGTCATCCCCCATGACGTCACCGACCAGGCGCAGCGCGGGGCGCCACTCCGGCGCCGCCGCGGCCAGCAACCGGGCGTCGAAGTGGTCGGCCGGGGCAGATGCCAGGCGGCCGGTGCTGGTGACCACCCGGAAGGTGGCGTTCTCGGTCTGGAGCTGTCGCCAGAGCTGCTGGCTGCTTTCTCGCCGCTGGTCGGAGCACAGCACCTCGCTGTTCAGCCGCTCGGTCATCTCGTGGGGAGGGAGATTTCCGGCGGTCCGCGTCCACGGCTGATCGATCTCGACGAGCGCGAACGACCGCGTACCCAGCCGTGCTGTCACGGCCAGGAAGAAGGACACATCGTCGGCGCCACGGCGGCTGAACCACACCACGATGCGGTCCGCAACGGTGGTCTCCAGTCGGTGCCAGAACTCTCCGAGTTCTGCCTCGATATCGCCGGGGCCGTCGTCATCGAACGCCAGCGGCCCCCACCACCGCTTCCGTACCGCCGGATCATCGGGAGCGATCGGCCCCCAGCTGAAATGGTCGGGAAAGCCCAGGACCAGGGCATCAGGACCGGTGACGGACCGGAGCGCGGAATGCAGCGACGCGGCCGCCGACGGACTGGGAACCAGATGCAGGACAGACATGACACCAAGATCCCAAGGAGACGCGGTCACGGCATGTAGGTGCAGGATCGCGCCCGCGCCCGCGCCACGCGTCCCGACGCGGATGGTGCGGCACCGTGCTCATGCCCCGAGCCGTTCGGGTTCCGGCAGCCACGTGCCCACCGGGACCGTGCCGAGGGTGTGCCAGTCCTCCTCCATGGCGAGTGCTCCGGCCGCGGTGAGCAGCGCCCGCAGCCCGGGATGGCGTTCCAGTCCTGATCGCCACATCACTTGCCAGGGAAAGAGCGCGACCGGCTCGACCAGCGGCCGCAGCGCCGCCCCGGCGACCTCCGGCTGGGTGGTCAGCGCGAGCACCGGGGCGTCGCGGTCGCGCAGGTGCCGGCCGAGCTCGTCGCCGCCGGGGACGTGGGGGTGGTTGCCGGCCGGGTTGATGCCGAACGGGGCGAGCAGTTGCTGCACGGCCGCGTCCCACCCGGCCGTGGCGTGGTCTCCGGCCCGTACGCACACGCCGCTACCGCGCAACGCGGCCAGGGGTATGGACGGACGACGGGCGAGCGGGTGGTGTTCCGGTACCAGGACGGTGAGCGGCTCCAGGCGTACGGGCCGGTGTCCGACGCCGACCGGAGGCCGTGGGGTGTCCGGGCGGCCGAAGGTCACGTCCAGGCGCCCGTCCAGCAGGAGCCGCAGGGCGGGGTCCGTACCGCTGTGGAAGCGGGCGAAGAATTCGAGCTCCGGCTCCGCTTCGCGGGCCCGGTCCAGCACCAGGGACGGAGTGAGCCCGGGGCCGACCACGTCGACGACCAAGGGACGGTGGGTGCCGCGCAACTCCTCCAGCGCGCGGTCGTGCAACGCGAGCAGCTCGCGCGCGCGGGCGAGGAGCAGCTCGCCGGCAGGGGTGAGGGCGACCCGGCGGGTGGTGCGCTCCAGCAGCGGCAGGCCGAGCCGGTCCTCCAGCCGCCGGACGTCGCGGCTGAGCGCCTGCTGGGCGACGTAGAGCTGCTGCGCCGCGCGGCCGAAGTGCAGGGTTTCGGCGACGGCCACGAAGTGGCGCAGGAGCCGGATGTCGAGGTCGGGGCGTGGCAGCGGCGGCATGGAGTCAGTCGTAGCGGTGCTCCGAGCAGCGGGCCAGTCGATTGACGCACTTCGTAGGTGAATCTTGCGTCAACAGGTGTTGGATCTCGGGGGCTTGGCGCGGCCACGCTGCCACTCATGACGACAACGAACCGTGATGTCAGGGCCGTACGCGTCGCGCTCACGGCGCGCTTCGGCCTGACGGGCGTGCTCAACGCCCTGTGGGTCGGGGCGCTCCCGGCCATCGACGCCCGCCTGGACCTCGGCGCGGGCCGGATCGGCGCGCTGCTGCTGGTGGTCGCGGTGGGCGGGCTCACGGCCATGCCGGTGGCCGGACGGCTGGCCGACCGGTGGGACGGCCGGCGGCTCCTGTCGCTTGCCGCACCGGCCGCGGCACTGTCACTGCTGGGCCCGGCGCTCGCCGGGTCGGCGGGTGTACTGATGGCGGCGGCCGCCCTGATGGGCGTGCTCAAGGGCTCGCTCAACATGGCCCTCACCGCGCAGGCGGTGGCGGTGGAACGGGACAGCGGCCGGCCGTTGATCTCGCGGCTGCACGGCACCTGGGCGCTCGGCGCGGTGGCGGGCGGCGCCGAGGGCGCGACGGCCGCGGAGCTGCGCGCGGTGCTCGGGGTGGCGGGCGCGGATGCGGCGGCGGCCGTGACGGCGGCGGCGCGGGAGCTGGCGGAGTCGGAGGCGGTGGAGGTGGCTACGGGAGCGTGGGCCATCGTCCCCGTCTACCGGGCTTACCGGGAGTCGCTGCCGGACATCGGCTTCGGGCACCTGCCCGCGGATCGCAACACGGCGGAGATGGACGCGTGGATACGCAAGGCCACCCACGGGCTGGTCCGGACCGTTCCCGCGCGGCCGGATCCGGACGAGACGCGCCTGCTGCTGCTCAACGCGCTCTATCTGAAGGCCCGGTGGGAGCGGGAGTTCGACCCGCAGAGCACGGCGGACCTGCCCTTCACGGATGCGCGGGGGACGGAGACGCGGGTGCCCACCATGCGGCGCCCGGTGGAGCTGAGCGACGCCTGGACGGTGCCGGAGCGGGGCGCGGAGGTGGTCGAGCTCGGGTGCAAGGATGGCGCGGCACGGGTCCGCTTCGTGCTCGGCCCGCCCGGGGCCGGAGCGCAAGAGGTGCTGCCGGCGGCGTGGCAGCCCGGCGCGGACCGTAGGCCGCTGGACGCGGACGAGGTGTACGTCTCCCTGCCGCGCCACCAGCTGCGGACGAATCTGAACGTGCTGCCGCATCTGAACGCCATGGGAGTACGCCGGGCGGCCTCGGACGACGCGGAGTTCCCGCTGCTCTCGCCGGAGCCGCTGAAGATCAGCCAGGTGGCGCAGGAGGCGGTGCTGAAGGTCGCCGAGAAGGGCGTCGAGGCGGCGGCGGTGACGATGGTCGTGATGGCGCAGGCAGGCTCGGCGCCGCGCCCGCGCCGCATCCATCACGTGGCGTTCGACCGCCCGTTCGGCACCGTCGTCCTCGACCCCACCGGCACCGTGCCGCTCTTCGCGGCCTGGCAGGCGTCGGCGCCCCGCGACGTATCGTGAAAGCCATGAGCCCGAACATCGCCACCAACACCCGTGTAGACCGCGACGCGCTGCTCGACTTCGTCCGCCCCCGGCACCGCGCCATCCTGCTCACCCGCCGCGCGGACGGCTCGCCGCAGGGCTCCCCGCTCACCTGCGGCGTCGACGACTCGGGCCGGATCGTGGTCTCCACGTACCCGGAGCGGGCGAAGACCCGCAATGTCCGCCGTGATCCGCAGGCGAGCGTCATCGTGCTCTCCGACGAGTGGAACGGTCCCTGGGTGCAGATCGACGGCACGGCGGATGTCGTGGACGCGACGGAGGATGTCGAGCCGTTCGTCGAGTACTTCCGCAACATCTCCGGCGAGCACCCGGACTGGGACGAGTACCGCGCCGCGATGCTGAAGCAGGGGAAGTCCCTGATCCGGATCACCCCCGAGCGGTGGGGGCCGCTGGCCACCGGTGGCTTTCCGGCGCGGCTCGCCTGAGCCTGAGCCTCAGCCCCCGGCTCGTACGATCATGGGCGGCCGGTCCGGGTCGGGCACGCTCGTCGCGTAGCCGCCCGGCACCGTCCGCCCCTGCTGCTCGCGGAAGCGGACCGGCGCCGTGCCCACCCGGCGCGTGAACAGGCGGCTGAAGTACGCCGGATCGTCGTAGCCCACCCGCCGCGCCACCGCCGCCACCGGCAGCTCGGTCGCGGCCAGCAGCTCCTTGGCCCGGCTCAGCCGTATCCCCAGCAGATAGTCCTTGGGGCTGCACCCGGCGGCCCGCCGCACGGCGGTGCGCAGCTCCGCCGTCGTCATGCCGTGCCGCGCCGCGTGCTCCGCCACCGACAGCGGCAGGAAGGCGTCGCGGGCCAGCGCCGCCAGCACCGGGTGCCCGTCGCCGCCGATGTCCGCCCGGGCCCGCCGCAGCGTCACCAGCAGCTCGTGCACGCCGGCCGCCGTCTCCAGCTCCAGCAGCGGGTTCCCGCGCCGGGCCGCCCGCGCGATCCGGGTGATCACTGCCCGCGGGGTGTCGGCGTCGCCGAGCGGCACCACGGGGTTGTCGCCGTCGATGCAGCCGAGTTCGGCGTACGCGTCCACCGCGGGCCCGGCGAAGTCGACGAAGGCCTCGTCCCACCCCTTGCCCGCGTCGGGCCCGTAATGGTGCGCCGTCCCCGGCACCAGCCACAGCAGCGCCGGCGCGCGCACCGCCACCGGCGGCCGGGCGCCGGCCCGGAACCACCCCGACCCGCTGCTGACCACCACCGCCACATGGTGGTCGAGCGTCCGCGGCCCCACGGTCGGCAGCGCCCCGTACTGCAGCCCCACACCGAGGCAGACGAGACCGAGCCGCTGGTGCACGGGGCTGGGCGAGAAGTAGCGCATCCAGCTGTGGTAGGTCATCGGCCCCTCCGCTCGATTACCCTCCCGAGTCCAAACACATCGGATCTTTGTCCATGGACTCGTCCCGCGCCAGAGGGCGAGGCTGACCCCATGCAACAGCACTTCCTGATCGACGGCCGCCAGGTGCGCCTGCTGTCCGGCGCCCTGCACTATTTCCGCGTCCACGAGCAGCACTGGGACCACCGGCTGCGCATGCTGCGGGCGATGGGTCTCAACTGCGTGGAGACGTATGTTCCGTGGAATCTGCATGAGCCGTCGCCCGGTACGTATCACGACATCTCCGCTCTCGGCCGCTTCCTCGACGCCGCGCACGCCGCCGGGCTGTGGGCGATCGTCCGCCCGGGCCCGTACAGCTGCGGGGAATGGGAGAACGGCGGGCTGCCGCACTGGCTGACCGGGCCGCTGGGCTCGCGGGTGCGGACCTCGGATCCGGAGTTTCTCGGGGCGGTGGAGCGGTGGTTCGACGTGCTGCTGCCGCAGGTCGTGGCGCGGGAAACCGGGCGTGGTGGGCCGGTCATCCTGGTCCAGGTGGAGAACGAATACGGGTCGTACGGGTCCGACGCCGCCTATCTGGAGGCGCTGGCGGATGGCTTGCGCGAGCGCGGGGTGACGGTGCCGCTGTTCACCTCGGACGGGCCCGCGGATCACATGCTCACGGGCGGGTCTGTGGCAGGCGCGCTCGCCACGGTGAACTTCGGCTCGGGCGCGAAGGCGGCCTTCGAGACGCTGCGGCGGCATCAGCCGGAGGGGCCGCTGATGTGTGCGGAGTTCTGGTGCGGGTGGTTCTCGCACTGGGGCGAGGAGCCCGTCACGCGGGAGGCGGGGGATGCGGCGGAGGCGCTGCGGGAGATCCTGGAGTGCGGGGCGTCCGTAAACCTCTATATGGCGCATGGCGGGACGAACTTCGCGGGCTGGGCGGGCGCGAATCGCGGCGGCGAGGATCATCGCGGGGTGCTGCAGCCGGATGTTACGTCCTATGACTACGACGCGCCGGTCGATGAATTCGGGCGGCCCACGGCGAAGTTCTGGGCTTTTCGGGAGGTGCTCGCGCCGTACGTGGACGGGGAGCTGCCCGAAGTGCCGGATGCCCCACCGGTGTTGGGGCGGGTGGCGGACGCCGAGCTGGGGGAGTGGGCGCCGCTCTCCGAGGTGCTCGGCGCGCTCGGCGGGCCGGAGCGGGTGGCGTCGGTGCCGCCTTCCTTCGAGGAGCTCGACGTCGACCGCGGCCTGGTGCGCTACCGCGTGGACATCCCGGGCCCGCGTGAGCCGTATCAGCTGCGGCTGCACGGGCTGCGGGATCTCGCGGTCGCGTACGTGGACGGGGAGCGGGTGCCGGTCGGGGACGACGGCTCGCTCGGGGAGGTCCCAGGCCCGGTGGCCATGGAGATCTGGGTCGAGTCCCTCGGCCGCGTCAACTACGGCCCGCTGCTCGGCGAGACCAAGGGCATCACCGGCGGCATCCTGCACGAGCGGCAGTACGTGCACGGGGTGCGGGCGCAGGGCCTGCGCCTGGACGCCTTCACCCCCGAGGCGGTGGCCGCGCTGCCGCTGCGGGCGGGGACGGGTGCCGGCCGGGGCTTCCATCGCGGCACGGTGACGGTGGGGGAGCCGGGCGACGCCGTGCTCGTACCGCCGGCGGGTGGTCGTGGCTTTGTGTGGGTGAACGGCTTCTGCCTGGGCCGCTATTGGGCGATCGGCCCGCAGCGCGAGCTGTATGTGCCGGGGCCGGTCCTGCGCGAGGGCGAGAACGAGATCTGGGCCCTGGAACTGGAAGGAGCCGACTCGGCGGCGGTGTCGCTCAGGCCGGTCGTACCAGCCTGACGTCGTAGGCGAAGATCACGGCCTGCACGCGGTCCCGGGCCCCGACCTTCGTCAGGATGCGGCCTACGTGCGTCTTCACGGTCGACTCGGCGAGGTGCAAGCGCGCCGCGATCTCGCCGTTCGTCCAGCCCTGGGCCATGGCTTTGAGGACCTCGACTTCGCGGTCGGTGAGCGCCGCCAGCCGCGGGTCCTCGCCCCCGTCCGGAGCAGCGGTCCCCTCCGGGAGGAGGTGTGCGTACTTCTCGATCAGCCGTCGGGTCAGGGCGGGCGCTACTACCGCTTCGCCGGAGGCGACCGCCCGGATTCCGGCGAGCAGCTCGGCGGGGAGCGCGTCCTTGACGAGGAAGCCGCTGGCGCCGGCGCGCAGGCCCGCGAAGGCGTACTCGTCGAGGTCGAAGGTGGTCAGGATCAGCACCCGGCTGCGGCCGCCCTCGGCCGCGATGCGGCGGGTCGCCTCGATGCCGTCGAGGCCCGGCATGCGGACGTCCATGAGGACGACGTCGGGGCGGAGTTCGGCGGCCATGCGGACGGCTTCGGCGCCGTTCGCGGCCTCGCCGGATACGGAGATGTCGTCCTGGCTCTCCAGGAGCATGCGGAAGCCGAGGCGCTGGAGGGCGTGGTCGTCGGCGATGAGGACTGCGGTCATGTCGCGGGGTTTCCTGCGCTGCGCGCGGAAGTCCGGGGGCGCCGGACGGGCTTGATAATGTCCCCGGCCCCCGCCGATGGGATGGTGGCGCGTACGCGCCAGCCGGTGCCGGTCGGGCCCGCGTCGAATGTGCCGCCGTACAGCGCGACGCGCTCGCGCATGCCCGCCAGGCCCTGGCCCGTATCCGAGGGCGGGGCCGCCGGCGCAGCACCCGTATCCGTGACCTCGATCGTCACGCCCTCGTCGTAAGCCAGCGTGACCTGCGCGCTTTCGCGGGCCTTCGCGTGCTTGAGGGTGTTCGTCAGGGCCTCCTGGACGATCCGGTACACGGTCAGCTGCTCTCCCTCGGACAGCGCGCGGGCGTCGCCGCGCACGCGGCACCGTACCGGCAGGCCCGCCGCCCGGACGCGGTCGAGGAGGGCGTCCAGGTCCGGGAGGCCGGGCTGCGGGGCGAGTTCCGCCTCGGGGGGCTGCAGGACGCCGAGGAGGCGGCGGAGTTCGGCGAGGGCCTCGCGGCCCGTGGTGGAGATGGCGTCGAGGGCCTGGGTCTGGCGTTCCGGGGACTTTGTCGCGGCGTACGAGCCGCCGTCGGCGAGGCCGACGATCACCGCGAGGTTGTGGGCGACGATGTCGTGCATCTCGCGGGCGATGCGGGCGCGTTCGGCGGCGGTGGCCAGGCGGGCCTTCTGGTCGCGTTCGACCTCGAGCCGGCGGGCGCGTTCCTCGAGGGCGCCGATGTGTTCGCGGCGGGTGCGCATCGTGAAGGCGGTCGTGACGATCGCGGTGAAGATGGCGAGCACCGGGATGTATTCGCGCAGGGGGTCGGCGGGCGGATTGTGGAGGAGGTCGAAGGCGAGGCCCGCGAGGACCACGGCGGCGGCCCAGGCGATGCGCGAGAGCGGCTGTCGCAGGGCGACGGAGAAGAGCGCCGCGCCGATGGCGACCGCGGAGACGAGCGCCAGCTGGTACGCGTCGTGGACGGTGAGGGCCACGGCGACGGCGCAGTAGGCGGCGAAGGGGTGGCGGCGGCGCCAGAGGAGCGGCAGCACCAGGCCGGCGAGCACCAGCCAGAGGACGGGGGTGGGGACGTCCGAGAGGTAGCGGGCGGTGCCCTCGCGCCGCAACTCGCCGGAGCGGGTGTCGAAGACCCCGAGCACCTGGAGCAGGCCGGGCGCCGCGATGACCGCGGGGACCGCCGCGTCCCACACCCAGGGGTGGCGGGCGTCGAAGGCCCACACCCGGCGGGTGGCCGCGTAGACGGGCTGGGTCGGGGCCTGCGTCACGTCCATGCGCCCATCGCCGCGTGCGTCCATGCGCCCATCGTCGCCTGCGCCGCCGTCATACGTCACTGCGCCGGAGCCGCACCGCCGCCGCGGCGAGGACCGCGGCCACCCAGGCGCACAGGGTCAGGAGGCCGGCGAGCGGGGAGATCCGGTCGTCCTTGGGGAGGGCGCTGACGAGGGGTTCGGCGGCGTGCAGCGGGGTGTAGTTGATCGCGGTTTCCACCCATGCGTACGGGGCGAGTTGGGCCAGCCCCGGCATGACCATCAGCACCGCCACGAAGATGCCGATCGACGCCGGGACGGAGCGGACCAGCGCGCCGAGGGCGAGGCCGATGACGGAGATGAGGGCGACGGCGGCGGCCGAGCCGAACAGGGCGCGGGCCACGCCGGGGTCGGAGAAGCCGGCCTCGATCCGGGTGCCGGACAGGAAGGACTGGGCGAGGGGGAAGGTGATCAGCGCGGTGGCCAGGATGGTGGCGAAGACCGCGGCGCCGAGCACGGCCGCCTTCGCCCAGAGGACGGGGAGGCGGCGGGGGACGGCCGCCATGGTGGCGCGGATCAGGCCCGTGGACCATTCGCCGGCGGCGACCAGGATGCCGAGGATGGGGAGGAGGAGCTGGGCGAAGTTGAGGCCGAAGAGCGGGACTTCGACGGGGTCGGCGGGCCCGTCGCCGCCGTCCTCGTACGAGATGCCGATGATCAGGCCGAGGGCGAGGCTGAGGGCGACGGCGCCGCCGATGGTGTACCAGGTGGAGCGGAGCGAGCAGAGCTTCGACCACTCGGAGCGGAGGACGCGGGCGGGCGTCACGGCTGCGTCGGTGGCGCTCATGCGGCGACCTCCTGGTGGTGCGGTACGGGGGCGGCGGCGTGGTGTTCGACGGCGTCGCGGGTGAGTTCCATGAAGGCGTCCTCGAGGGAGACGCGGTGCGGGGTGAGTTCGAAGAGCGGGATGCCGTGTTCGGCGGCGGTGCGGCCGATGGCCTCGGCGCCGAGGCCGTTGACGCGGAGGCTGTCAGGGGCGTCGTCGGAGGTGACGGTGATGCCGGGGCCGGCGAGGAGGTCGCGCAGCCGCGCCGCCTCGGGGGACCTGAGGCTGATCTCGTCGCGGCCGGCGGACCGTACGAAGTCGTGGACGGTGGTGTCGGCGAGGAGGCGGCCGCGGCCGATGATGATCAACTGCTCGGCGGTGAGGGCCATCTCGCTCATGAGATGCGAGGAGACGAAGACGGTCCGCCCCTCGGCGGCGAGGGATTTGAGCAGATTACGGATCCACCGCACCCCCTCCGGATCGAGGCCGTTGACCGGCTCGTCGAGGATGACGGTCGCCGGGTCGGCGAGCAGCGCGGCGGCGATGCCGAGCCGCTGCCCCATCCCGAGCGAGAACCCGCCGACGCGCTTCTTCGCCACCCCCGTGAGCCCCACGGCCTCGATCACCTCGTCGACGCGGCTGCGCGGGATGCCGTGGGTGAGCGCGAGCCCGAGCAGATGCTTGTACGCGCTCCGCCCGCCGTGCGTCGACCGCGCCTCGAGCAGCGCGCCGACCTCGCGCAGCGGCGCCCGATGCGCGGCGTACGGCCGCCCGGCGACGGTGACGGTCCCGGCGGTAGGCCGGTCGAGCCCGAGAATCAGCCGCATGGTGGTGGACTTCCCGGCCCCATTGGGCCCGAGAAACCCGGTCACCGTGCCGGGCCGCACGGTGAACGTCAGCTCCTCCACAGCGGTCTTCTCGCCGTATCGCTTACTCAGCCCGCGGGCTTCAATACTCATGCCAAGGACGCTAGGCAGCGCCGCCGCCCGTATCGTCCGACCCCGGGGCCGAGGTGGGGGAGCGGGGTAGTACCGCGG
>NZ_JAAKZV010000144.1 GCF_011044975.1 Streptomyces coryli
CCACGGCCCAGCACCCCACCCGGATCACCGTCAACGAGATACGTCCCGATCCCAGCCCCACGCAGCAACGCCCGCGCCGCCGCATACCCGCCCAGCTCACGCCGCCGCGCCAGATACAGCGCCGGACTGCAATGCGGCTCAAGCCCCAGCAACGGCGGACACCACCGCCGCAGCGCCCGCCCCAGCGGCGCGTCGAAGTGGGTCACCCCCGCGGGCGGCCGCCCCCGCGCCCCCGCCGCATCGCCGAGCAGCGTCTCGAAGGTGCCGATGCCAAGCTCGCCGTCGACGCCCGCAGGCGTCGCCGCGCCATGGCTGTGGTGGTCTACGAGCTCGGTCACACCCTGTCTAACGGCGCAACCTGAACTCGGTTCTCTTACGGGCTACAGCTGAATGCCCGCCATCCGCCGCCACTCATACGGCCCGGTGCGGACCTCCGCCGCCATCTCCCCGTCGAAGTCGTCCTGCACCGTCACACCCTGCGCCGCCTCCAGCGCCGCCTTCGCGGTCTCGACATCCGGCGCCACCTGGTCGCCCCACTCCCCGTCCTCGCCCACGAGCGAGATCCGAGCACCCATCTGCCCCAGATACGCGACCTGAGCGCGGGCCGAGCCGCCGTGCGCGCGCACGAAGGCGTCGATGTTCTTGGTGAGGCGAGCTGTCTTGTCGGTCATACGCCGAATGCTACCCGCAGGTAATTACCGAAGGAACGGGTCGATCGCCACAGCCATGAACAAGATCGTCACGTACGTGATCGACCAGTGGAAGAGCCGCATCTCCTTCAGCTTCGCCCCGGTCACACCCTTATGGGCGCGGGAGCGCAGCCCGTGCGCCTCCTTCAGCCACCAGCCGCCCGCGACCGCCGCCACCACGGGGTAGAACCAACCCGTATAGCCCAGCGGCCACAGCGCAAGCGAGACCACGACCATCACCCAGCTGTAGATGACGATCTGCTTGGCCACGACCTGGTTCGTCGCGATCACCGGCAGCATCGGGACGCCGACCCGCTCGTAGTCGTCCTTGACCTTCATCGACAGCGGCCAGTAGTGCGGCGGCGTCCAGAAGAACATCACCAGGAACAGCACCACAGCGGCCCACGACATGGAGTTCGTGACCGCGGACCAGCCGATGAAGACCGGCATGCACCCGGCGATGCCGCCCCAGACGATGTTCTGTGACGTCCGGCGCTTCAGCAGCATCGTGTAGACCACGACGTAGAAGAGATTCGCGCCCAGCGCCAGCGCCGCCGACAGCGGGTTCACCAGCAGCGCGAACCACGCGGTCGAGACCACCGTCAGCGTCAGCCCGAAGACCAGGCCCTCGCGCGGGCTGACGATGCCCGTCACCAGCGGCCGCTGCTCCGTGCGGTGCATGAGCGCGTCGATGTCGCGGTCCAGGTACATGTTCAGGGCATTGGCGCCACCGGCGGACAGATAGCCGCCGATACACGTGGCAAGGACCAGCCAAAGGTCCGGAACCCCTTGCGCCGCCAGGAACATCACCGGAACAGTGGTGATCAGGAGCAGCTCGATGATGCGCGGCTTCGTCAGCGCAACGAATGCCTTCAGACGGGCGCGGAACGGCCATTGCGCGGTGCTGTTGGTTCCGAGCACCCCGGCTGGTCGGGAATCGACGGCCGTCAAGAGACACCCCTGCTCACGCTCAACCATTGCTGATACGCCGTAACTCTAGACGGCCGTGCCGCGGACTCCTCCCCGGGGGTGGCTCGTGTCCTTCCGGTGTCCTCCCGGTGTCCTTCCGGAGCCCTCGACAGGCAGAAGCGGCCCGGCCCCGTCAGGCTGGTGGTGAGCGGGATAGGCTCGAAGCGTGTCCGGTGTGCATGCCTTCACCGGTTTCACCGGTTTTTCAACATGTTGTGTGTGAGAGGAGCCCTGACCGAGGGTGAGTAACCAGCCGACCACCGCCAGCCTCGAGTGGACCGAACTGGACGACCGCGCGGTCGATACGGTTCGCGTCCTGGCCATGGATTCCGTGCAGAAGGTCGGCAACGGCCACCCGGGCACGGCCATGAGCCTCGCGCCCGCCGCGTATCTGCTCTTCCAGAAGCTGATGCGGCACGACCCGTCCGACGCCGACTGGGTCGGCCGCGACCGCTTCGTGCTGTCGGCCGGCCACTCCAGCCTGACGCTTTACATCCAGCTCTACCTCTCCGGCTACGGCCTCGAGCTGGAGGACCTGGAGTCGTTCCGCACGTGGGGCTCGCTCACCCCGGGCCACCCGGAGTACGGCCACACCACCGGCGTCGAGACCACCACCGGGCCGCTGGGACAGGGCGTCGCCAATGCCGTAGGCATGGCGATGGCCGCGCGCTACGAGCGCGGTCTCTTCGACCCGGAGGCGCCCACGGGCGCCTCTCCCTTTGACCACACCATCTGGGCGATCGCCGGCGACGGCTGCCTGCAGGAGGGCATCTCCTCCGAGGCGTCGTCCCTGGCCGGGCACCAGAAGCTCGGCAATCTCGTGCTGCTGTGGGACGACAACCACATCTCCATCGAGGGCGACACCGAGACGGCCGTCTCCGAGGACACCTGCAAGCGCTACGAGTCCTACGGCTGGCACGTGCAGCGGGTCCCGGCCAAGGAGAACGGCGACCTCGACCCCGAGGCGCTCTTCGAGGCCATGAAGGCCGCCCAGGCCGTCACCGACCGGCCGTCCTTCATCGCCGCCCGCTCGATCATCGCCTGGCCGGCCCCGAACGCCCAGAACACCGAGGCCGCGCACGGCTCGGCGCTGGGCGACGAGGAGGTCGCGGCCACCAAGCGCATCCTCGGCTTCGACCCGGAGAAGTCCTTCGAGGTCGCCGACGAGGTCCTCGCCCACGCCCGCGAGGTCGGCGAGCGCGGCAAGCAGGCCCGTAAGGCCTGGGAGGAGACCTTCCAGGCGTGGCGCTCCGCCAACCCGGAGCGGGCGGCCGAGTTCGACCGCATCCAGGCCAATGAGCTCCCGGACGGCTGGGAGAAGGCGCTGCCGTCCTTCGAGGCGGGCAAGGCCGTCGCCACCCGCAAGGCCTCCGGTGAGGTGCTGAAGGCGCTCGGCCCGGTGATCCCCGAGCTGTGGGGCGGCTCCGCCGACCTCGCCGGCTCGAACAACACCACCTTCGCGAACACCTCCTTCCTGCCGGCGGACAATCCGCTGCCGGGCGCCGACCCGTACGGCCGCACCATCCACTTCGGCATCCGTGAGCACGCCATGGCCGCGGCCATGAACGGCATCACGCTGCACGGCCACACCCGGGTGTACGGCGGCACCTTCCTGGTGTTCTCCGACTACATGCGCAACGCGGTGCGGCTGTCCGCGCTGATGCACCTGCCGGTGACGTACGTGTGGACGCACGACTCGATCGGCCTCGGCGAGGACGGCCCGACCCACCAGCCGGTCGAGCACCTGCCGTCGCTGCGCGCGATCCCGGGCCTCAATGTCGTACGGCCCGCGGACGCCAACGAGACCGTCATCACCTGGCGCGAGGTGCTGCGCCGGCACACCAAGGTCTACGGCAAGGGCGCCCCGCACGGCTTCGCGCTCACCCGCCAGGGCGTGCCGACGTACGAGGCGAACGAGGACGCCGTCAAGGGCGGCTACACCCTCTTCGAGGCCGACGGCGGCACCCCGCAGGTGGTGCTCATCGGCACCGGCTCCGAGGTGCAGCTCGCCGTCGAGGCGCGCGAGCAGCTGCAGGCCGCGGGCGTGCCCACCCGGGTCGTCTCGATGCCCTGCGTGGAGTGGTTCGAGGAGCAGTCGCAGGAGTACAAGGACTCGGTCCTGCCGCCGTCCGTCAAGGCGCGCGTGGCGGTCGAGGCCGCGGTCGGGCTCACCTGGTACCGGTACGTGGGAGACGCCGGGCGGATCGTCTCGCTGGAGCACTACGGCGCCTCCGCCGACTACAAGAAGCTCTACGAGGAGTTCGGCATCACCGCCGATGCCGTCGCCGCCGCCGCGAGGGAATCTCTCGCCGCCGCCGGGCATTGACGCGTACGACTACCAAAGATCTAAACAGGAGTGCAGATCCCATGACAGACGCACTGAAGCGCCTCTCCGACGAAGGCGTCGCGATCTGGCTGGACGACCTCTCGCGCAAGCGCATCACGTCCGGCAACCTCGCGGAACTCATCGACCAGCAGCACGTGGTCGGAGTCACCACCAACCCGTCCATCTTCCAGAAGGCCATCTCCTCCGGGGACGGCTACGAGCAGCAGCTCACCGACCTCGCCGCCCGCGGCGTCACGGTCGACGAGGCGCTGCGGATGATCACGACCGCGGACGTCCGGGACGCGGCCGACATCCTCCGCCCGGTGTACGACGCCACCGACGGCGTCGACGGCCGGGTCTCCATCGAGGTGGACCCGCGGCTCGCGCACAAGACGCAGCCGACCGTGGCCGAGGCCAAGCAGCTGGCCTGGCTGGTGGACCGGCCGAACACGCTCATCAAGATCCCGGCCACCAAGGCGGGCCTCCCGGCGATCACCGAGGTGATCGGCAAGGGGATCAGCGTCAATGTGACCCTGATCTTCTCGCTGGAGCGCTACCGCGAGGTCATGGACGCCTACCTGGCGGGCCTGGAGAAGGCGAAGGCCAAGGGCCTGGACCTCTCCACCATCCACTCGGTGGCGTCCTTCTTCGTCTCCCGCGTGGACACCATGGTCGACCCGCTGCTCGACGCCCTCGGCACCGCCGAGGCCAAGGAGCTGCGCGGCAAGGCCGCGATCGCCAACGCCCGCCTCGCCTACCAGGCGTACGAGGAGGTCTTCGGCTCCGACCGCTGGGCGGCGCTGGAGCGGGACGGCGCGAACAAGCAGCGTCCGCTGTGGGCGTCGACCGGCGTGAAGGACCCGGCGTACAAGAAGACGCTGTACGTCGACGAGCTGGTCGCGCCCGGCACGGTCAACACCATGCCGGAGGCGACGCTGGAGGCCACCGAGGACGCCGGCGAGATCACCGGCGACACGGTGCGCGGCACGTACGCGCAGGCCCAGGCGGACATCGACGCACTCGCCGGCCTCGGCATCTCGTACGACGAGGTCGTGCAGAAGCTCGAGGACGAGGGCGTCGAGAAGTTCGCGGACTCGTGGAACGACCTGGTCAAGTCCACTCAGGCGGAGCTGGACCGACTCACCCCGAAGGAGGCGTAAGCGCGGTGTCACCTACCAGTGGGGGCACCCCACAGGGGGCGAATCCGCTGCGTGACGCCCAGGACCGACGGCTCCCGCGTATCGCGGGGCCGTCGGGCCTGGTGATCTTCGGCGTCACCGGCGACCTCTCCCGCAAGAAGCTGATGCCCGCGGTCTACGACCTCGCCAACCGCGGGCTGCTGCCGCCGGGCTTCTCGCTCGTCGGCTTCGCCCGCCGCGACTGGGAGAACGAGGACTTCGCCCAGGTCGTGCACGACGCGGTCAAGGAACACTCGCGCACGCCCTTCCGCGAGGAGGTGTGGCAGCAGCTCCAGGAGGGCTTCCGCTTCGTCCAGGGCGACTTCGACGACGACGCGGCCTTCGAGCAGCTCCGGCAGACCGTCGAGGACCTGAACAAGAAGCGCGGGACGGGCGGAAATTTCGCCTTTTATCTCTCGGTGCCCCCGAAGTTCTTCCCCAAGGTCGTGGAGCAGCTCAAGGAGCACAACCTCTCCTCCGACCCGGCCGGCGAGGGCTGGCGGCGCGCGGTCATCGAGAAGCCCTTCGGCCACGACCTGGAGAGCGCGCAGGAGCTCAACTCCATCGTGCACAAGGTCTTCGCGCCGCACGAGGTCTTCCGCATCGACCACTACCTCGGCAAGGAGACGGTCCAGAACATCCTGGCGCTGCGCTTCGCGAACACGATGTTCGAGCCGCTGTGGAACCGGTCGTACGTGGACCACGTGCAGATCACGATGGCCGAGGACATCGGCATCGGCGGCCGCGCCGGCTATTACGACGGCATCGGCGCCGCCCGCGACGTCATCCAGAACCACCTGCTGCAGCTGCTCGCGCTGACCGCGATGGAGGAGCCCGCCTCCTTCGACGCCAACTCGCTGGTCCGCGAGAAGATCAAGGTGCTGCAGTCCGTGCAGCTGCCCGAGGACCTGGGCAAGCACACCGTCTTCGGCCAGTACGCGGCCGGCTGGCAGGGCGGCGAGCAGGTCGCCGGCTATCTGCAGGAGGACGGGATCGACCCGAACTCCCGCACCGACACGTACGCGGCGATCCGGCTGAACGTCGACAACCGCCGCTGGGCGGGCGTCCCGTTCTATCTCCGTACGGGCAAGCGCCTGGGCCGCCGGGTCACCGAGATCGCGGTGGTCTTCCAGCGCGCCCCGCACCTGCCCTTCGACACCACCGACACCCAGGAGCTGGGCCAGAACGCGCTGGTCATCCGGGTGCAGCCGGACGAGGGCGTGACCGTGCGGTTCGGCTCGAAGGTGCCGGGCACCTCGATGGAGGTCCGGGACGTGACGATGGACTTCGCCTACGGCGAGTCCTTCACCGAGTCGTCCCCGGAGGCGTACGAGCGGCTCATCCTCGATGTGCTGCTGGGCGACGCCAACCTCTTCCCGCGCACCCAGGAGGTCGAGCTCTCCTGGAAGATCCTCGACCCGATCGAGGAGCACTGGGCGACTGGGCCGAAGCCGGAGGCGTACACCTCGGGCACCTGGGGCCCGAAGGCCGCGGACGAGATGCTCGCACGAGACGGAAGGGTGTGGCGGCGGCCATGAACATCGACCTCACCGACACCACGTCGAGCAAGGTCAACTCGGCACTGGTCAAGGCCCGCAGGGCGGCCGGGTACCCGGCCATCGGCATGGTGCTCACGCTGGTCATCGTCACCGACGAGGGCAATCACTACGACGCGCTGAAGGCCGCGAGCCAGGCGTCGAAGGAGCACCCCTCCCGCATCCTGGTCGTCATCAAGCGGCATGGCCGCACCCCGCGCGACCGGGCCACCGCCCGGCTCGACGCCGAGGTGCGGGTCGGCAGCGAGGCGGCGGCCGGCGAGACGATCCTGCTGCGGCTGCACGGCGAACTCGCCAACCACGCGCAGAGCGTGGTGCTGCCGCTGCTGCTGCCGGACGCCCCGGTGGTCGTCTGGTGGCCGGAGGACGCGCCCGACAAGCCGTCCGAAGACCTGCTCGGCCAGCTGGCCGCGCGCCGCATCACCGACGCCTCGGCCGCCGAGGACCCGGTGGGCGCGCTCAGCCACCGCGCGGACACATACGCGCCCGGCGATACGGACCTCGCCTGGACCCGGATCACCCCGTGGCGCAGCGTGCTGGCCGCGGCGCTGGACCAGAAGCACTCGCCGATCACCGGCGCGGTGGTGGAGGGCGAGGAGTACAACCCCTCGTCCGAGCTGCTGGCGCTGTGGCTGGCGGAGCGGCTCGGGGTGCCGGTGGAGCGGGACGTCTCCGCCGGGCCCGGGATCACGGCCGTACGGCTGATGACCAAGGACGGCGTGATCTGCCTGGACCGGCCGGACGGGTCGCTGGCGGAGCTGGCCGTACCGGGGCAGCCGGACCGGCATGTGGCGCTGCAGCGGCGCACGACCGCGGAGCTGATCGCGGAGGAGCTGCGGCGGCTCGACCCGGACGAGGCGTACGAGCAGGCGGTGTCCTTCGGGGTGCAGCGGCTGGCGACGCGCGGCACGGTGCCGAAGCTGGGCACGGTGCCGACGCACGCGCCGGTGCGGTCGGCGGAGCTCTCCACCGAGCCTTCCGCGGAGCCGGTCGCGGTCGAGGACCCGGTCGAGCCGCCGGCTCCGAACCGGGCCCCCGCCAAGAAGGCCGCCAAGAAGACGGCGAAGAAGGCGCCGCCCGCCAAGAAGACGGCCAAGAAGGCCCCTGGTAAAGGGCCGGCCAAGTGACCGTCGCGCCGCAGATCGTCGTCCACCGCGACAAGGACCTGATGGCGCAGGCCGCGGCCGCCCGGCTGATCACGAAGATCGTGGACGCCCAGGCGGCCCGCGGCTTCGCCTCGGTGGTCCTCACGGGCGGGCGGAACGGCAACGGGCTGCTCGCGGCCCTGGCCTCCTCCCCCGCCCGGGACGCCATCGACTGGTCGAAGCTCGACCTGTGGTGGGGCGACGAGCGCTTCCTCCCCGAGGGCGACGCGGACCGCAATGTCACGCAGGCCCGCGAGGCCCTGCTGGACGCGGTCCCGCTCGACCCGGCGCGGGTGCACGCGATGCCCGCGTCCGGGGGCTCGTACGGCGCGGACGCGGACGCCGCGGCGGCCGGCTACGCGGCCGAACTCGCCGCGGCCGCCCGCCCGGAGGACCACGGCCCGGTCCCGTCCTTCGACGTCCTGCTGCTGGGCGTCGGCCCGGACACCCACGTCGCCTCGCTCTTCCCCGAGCACCCGGGCGTACGCGAGACCGAGCGCACCGTGGTGGGCGTACACGGCGCCCCGAAGCCGCCGCCGATCCGGGTGTCGCTGACGCTGCCCGCGATCCGCGCGGCGCGCGAGGTGTGGCTGCTGGCGGCGGGCGAGGACAAGGCGAAGGCCGTCACCATCGCGCTGTCGGGCGCGGGTGAGATCCAGGCTCCGGCGGCGGGCGCGTACGGCCGCTCGCGGACGCTGTGGCTGCTGGACCGGGCGGCCGCCGCGGGGCTGCCGGCGCAGCTGTACCCGCCGGCGTCCGCGTAACACCTCCGAATATTGGTGACCTTGGTCCCGGGAGCGTCCGAGACCAAGGTCACCAATTGCGTTCCAGGGGCCTTTGACCAGTGAGTTGACTGGACTCACGGCCGTGTCGGGCGGGCACTATGACACCGTTCCACCCGATTCCTGTCCCCCTGGGAGGCACCGCAATGCAGACCACGCTGCACGAAAAGCCGCTGGCCGTCACCACCGAGACCCTGCAGGCCGGTCTGGTCGATCTGATCGACCTGGAGCTGCAGTCGAAGCAGGCGCACTGGAATGTGCACGGGCCGCTCTTCCGCGAGATCCACCTGCAGCTCGACGAGCTGGTGGGTGTCGCCCGCGAGTACGCCGACACGGTCGCCGAGCGCTGTGCCGCCCTCGGCGGTGTGCCCGACGGCCGCGCGACCACCGTCGCGGACGCCCGGCCGCTGCCGTCCGTATCCGGCGGGCAGCTCGACGACCAGGCCGTCATCGACGACATATGCGTGCTGCTCGGCGACATGATCACGCGGATGCGCGACCGCATCGGCGTCACCGGCGAGACCGACCCGGTCACGCAGGACGTCTTCATCACGCTGACGGCCCAGCTGGAGAAGCAGGCCTGGTTCTTCCGCTCCCACCGCCTGCCGGGCCACCACGGAGCCTGATCACCGATGCCGACCCAGCCCCAGCACGAGCAGTCGCAGCAGCCGATGACGCACCGCCGGATTCTGGAGGCCATGTCCGGCCTTCTGCTCGGCATGTTCGTCGCCGTGCTCTCGTCGACGATCGTCTCCAACGCCCTGCCGCACATCATCGCCGACCTCGGCGGCGGCGAGTCCTCGTACACCTGGGTGGTGACGGCCTCGCTGCTGGCGATGACCGCCTCCACCCCGCTGTGGGGCAAGCTCGCCGACCTGGTCAGCAAGAAAGTGCTGGTGCAGACGGCGCTGGTGATCTTCGTGCTGGGGTCGGCGGCCGCCGGCCTGTCGCAGAGCTCCGGGATGCTGATCGCCTGCCGGGTGGTGCAGGGCATCGGCATGGGCGGCATTACGGCGATGGCGCAGGTCATCCTGGCGTCGCTGATCGCCCCGCGGGACCGCGGCCGCTACAACGGCTATCTCGGCACGGTCTTCGCCGTCGCGACGGTCGGCGGCCCGCTGCTGGGCGGCGTCATCACCGACTCCGCGCTCGGCTGGCGCTGGTGCTTCTACGTCGGGGCGCCGATCGCCGTCGTCGCGATCGTCGTGCTGGAGCGGACGCTGAAGCTGCCGGTGGTCAAGCGCGAGGTGAAGCTCGATGTGACGGGCGCGCTGCTGATCGCCTCGTCCGTATCGCTGCTGCTGATCTGGGTGACCCTCGCCGGCGACACGTACGCCTGGATGTCCTGGCAGACGGCGGCCATGGTCGGCGGTGCGCTCGTGCTCGGCGCGCTGTTCGTGCTGACCGAGGCGCGGGCGAAGATGCCGATCATGCCGCTGAAGCTGTTCCGCAACCGCACCATCGCGCTGGCCGGCCTCGCGTCGCTGTGCGTCGGCGTGGCGATGTTCTCGGCGACGGTCTTCCTCAGCCAGTACTTCCAGCTGGCCCGGGGCGCCTCGCCGACGCGGGCCGGCCTGATGACCATCCCGATGATCGCGGGCCTGGTCATCGCCTCCACGACGTCAGGGCAGTTCATCTCGCGCACCGGCCGCTGGAAGCCCTGGCTGGTGACCGGGGCCGCCCTGCTCACCGGCGGCCTCGGGCTGCTGAGCACGATGCGGTACGACACCCCGTACTGGCACGTCGCCGCCTTCATGGCGCTGGTCGGGCTCGGCGTCGGCATGATGATGCAGAACCTGGTGCTGAGCACGCAGAACCAGGTGGCCCCGGAGGACCTGGGCTCGGCCAGCTCGCTGGTGGTCTTCTTCCGTTCCCTCGGCGGCGCGATCGGCGTGACCGCGCTCGGGGCCGTACTCGCGAACCGGGTCGGGCACTACACGGAGACGGGGCTGGCCGAACTCGGCCCGGAGGCGCGGAAGTTCCCGGGCGCGGGCGGCCACCACACGGAGTCGATCCCGCACCTGGACGCGCTCCCCGGACCGCTGCGCACGGTGATCGAGAGCGCGTACGGACACGGCATCGCGGATGTCTACCGCTTCGCGGCGCCGCTGGCGCTGATCGCCTTCGTGCTGGTGCTGTGCATCCGCGAGGTGGCGCTGCGGCGCGATCCGGTGGCGGCGCCCGCCGCCGAGGCCGCCGCGCCGCGTGAGCCGGAGCTCGCCGGTGTCCGCGCCACCCCGCACCGCAAGCCGGGCCACGCCCGCCTCACCGGCCACGCCCACGGCCACCATCGCGACGAGGGCTGACGCCCTCACTCCTCGATCGCGCCGCCCACGGTGCGCAGATGCTCGCGGAAGGTCAGCGAGGGCTCCTCCTGGCGCCGCGCCAGATAGCGGTCGAAGCCCACTTGGCTGCGCAGGGAGACCCCGGACCTGATCTGCTCCGCCTGCTCGCGCTCGGTGTCGCGGATCGTCTCCGCCAGCCCGAACAGTTCGTCGGCCCGTGCGGCCGGCACGAAGAGCACCCCGTCGTCGTCACCCAGGACCAGGTCGGCGCGGTCCACGGTCCAGTCGCCGACCACGGCGGACTCCAGGGCGTCGGCGGCACGGGGGTCGAGGCGCTGCGGCCCTGTGGGCAGTGCGCCGGTGCTGAAGACCGGCAGGCCGATGGCGCGGATGTCCGCGGTGTCGCGGTGCAGGCCCCAGATCACGACGCCTGCGACCCCGGCCTCCCGGGCCTCCAGCACCGCGAGGTCGCCGACGCACGCCTCGTCGGTGCGGCCGCCGTTGTCGACCACCAGGACATCGCCGGGGTCGGCCAGTTCGTACGCCTCCAGGAAGACGTCGACGCTGCCGGCGTGCCGGGCCGGCAGCACCCGGCCGGCCACCCGGCTCCCCGCTTCTACGGCGCGCAGCATGGCGGGCGCGCAGCGCACGGGCACGCGGGCGCGGATGCAGGCGTCCGCGAGGTGGGCCGTGGTCAGGGCGGCGAACCGGTGAACGAGCTCTTTGTGCTCCATGGCGGCCTTTCGTCAGGGCGCCGGGGTGGCGCCCGCGTCCAGGGACTTCTCGAACCAGTGGTGGGCATAGGGCTCGTCGTTGAAGGCGGGGACCTCGCGGTATCCGGCCGTGCGGTAGAGCTCGATCGCCTCGTCGAGTGTCCGGTTGGTCTCGAGCCTGAGGGTGCGTACGCCCCGGTCCGCGGCCCTGGCCTCGATCTCGGCGAGCAGCCGGCGCCCGAGCCCGAGGCCGCGCACCGCGGGTGCGACCCACATGCGCTTGACCTCCGCGCGGCTGTCGGGGCGGAACTTGAGAGCGACGCAGCCGACGGGCTCCTCATGCACCATCGCCACCAGCAGCAGCCCGGCGGGCGGGGTGAGATCCGCGTCGTCGGCCGGGATGCTGCGGGCCGGTTCGAAGCCGTCCGCGAAGCGCTGCCCGAGCTCGGCCACGTACGCGCGGATGCACTGGCGGGCCTCGGGCTGCCGCGGGTCCGCCACCGAGATGCGGACGAGCGAGGCGACGAGCAGCCGCTCGACCTCGGCCATGGCGGTGATCATCCGGTCGCGCTGCCGGGCCGTCAGCGGTTCGAGGATCGACGCGGCCAACTCGTCGGAGCGCCGGTCCAGTTCGGCCCGCTCCGCGAGCCCCGCCGCGGTGAGCCGCGCGGTGCGCACCCGCCCGTCGGTGCCGCCGGGGCCGACCTCGACCAGCCCGTCGGCCTGCAGCGCGCGCAGCAGCCGGCTCACATAGCCCGAGTCGAGGCCGAGCCGGGAGCGCAGCGCGCGCACCTCGCTGCCCTCGCCGCCGATCTCCCACAGCAGCCGCGCCTGTCCGAGGGAGCGGCCGCGGGAGAGATACGCGTCGTCCAGCGCGCCGACCCGCTGGGTGACCGTCCGGTTGAACCGCCGTACCCGCTCGACCAAGTCCTGCTCCATTCTCTGACTCTAGTCAGAGAATGGAGCCGCGCACCAGAAGGCCCCCGCCGACGAGTCGGCGGGGGCCTTGGCCGCGGAGGGTCAGGATCCGCTGTGCTGCAGCGCCGGCTGGGTTTCCGCCGGGGTTGCCGTGCCGCTCGCGACGACCTTCTCCGGTGCGGCCGGAGCCGTCTTCGGGTCCGCGTTCAGCTCGACCAGCATTTCCTTGCTGAAGCCGAAGAAGTACGTGAACAGGAAGCCGGCGAGGTAGCCGACCAGCAGCCCGCCCGCGTAGATCGCGATCGTGGCGCCCAGGCTGTGGTTGCCCTGGAGCAGCGGGAAGAGCGCCCAGCCGGACGGGCCGATGGCCGTGGAGCCGACCTTGTCGCCCATCATCGAGAACATCCCGACGAAGCCGCCGCCGAGCGCGCCACCCGCGCAGGCCGTGATGAACGGGCGGCCCAGCGGCAGCGAGACACCGTAGATCAGCGGCTCGCCGACACCGAGGAAGCCGGCCGGCAGCGCGGAGCGGATCGTCTTGCGGATCGAGGCGTTGTTCTTCAGCTTCAGGTAGACGGCGACGGCCGCGCCGACCTGGCCCGCGCCCGCCATGGCGAGGATCGGCAGCAGCACGGTGAAGCCCTGCTGCTCGATCAGCGTGGTGTGGATCGGGATCAGCGCCTGGTGCAGGCCCATCATCACCAGCGGCAGGAAGAAGCCGCCGAGCAGCAGGCCCGCGAAGGCGCCGCCGTTGTCGAGCAGCCAGTTGGCGGCGTGGCCGATGCCGGTCGCGATCTCGCCGGCCACGAACATCAGGCCGAAGATGGTGACCAGGCCGGTCAGCAGCACCACGAGGGTCGGCGTGACCAGCACGTCCAGTGCCTCCGGCACGACGCGGCGAATGCGCTTCTCCAGGAACGCCGCCAGCGCCGCGGCGGCCAGCGCGCCGAGCACGCCGCCCTGCCCCGGGGCGAGCTTCTCGCCGAAGACGGAGATGTTCTCCACGCCCGGGAAGACGATGATCGCGGCGACCGCGCCACCGAGGACCGGCGTGCCGCCGAACTCCTTGGCCGTATTGATGCCGACGAAGACCGCGATCAGCGACATAAAGCCGGAAGCCATGGCCGCCAGCGCCGGGACCACCGACGGCAGCCAGCCGAGGTTGGTCAGCAGGCCGTTGAGACCCGCGATGATGCCGCAGCCGATCAGGGCCGGGATCAGCGGCACGAAGATGTTCGCGATCCGGCGCAGGAAGAGCTTGAACGGCGTCGCGTTCTTCGCCTTCCGCGCGGCCCTCATCTCGGCGCCCTGCGCCGCCAGCTCATCGGCGGAGACGGCGTGCGCCTCCGCGGGCCGCTGCTCCTCGACCAGGGCCTCGAACTCCGGGGTGACGCGGGCGACCTTCCCGGGGCCGATGACGATCTGGTACGTGTCGTCCTCGACGACTCCCAGGACGTCGGGCAGCGCCTTCAGCGCCTCGTCCTGGACCAGCGAACGGTCGCGCAGACCGAGCCGCAGCCGGGTCATGCAGTGCTCGACAGAAGTGACGTTGCCGGCGCCTCCCACGAGGGGGAGGATCGCGACGGCGATGTCGCGGTTTGCATTGGTGCTCATGGCGGTGCCTGTTCTTGCTGGGGGTCCGGGGCTTCGCCCCGGATGCATTTCGTCCTTGAAATTCAGCGAAATCGGTTACGCCGCGCGCAGCGCGTCCCGGAGGTGGCCGCCGCTCTCGTCGAGCAGGCGGGCGGCGGTGGAGCCGTCGACGCCACCGAGAATGGCGAGGATGGCGTTCTTGACCTCGCCGCCGGTGGCGGCAAGAGCGGACTCGATCTCGTCGTCCGGCGCACCGGTCGCGAGCGAGACGATGCGGCGGGAGCGGGCCCGCAGCTTCTCGTTGGAGGCGCGGACGTCGACCATCAGGTTTCCGAAGGTCTTGCCGAGCCGGATCATGGTCAGCGTCGAGATCATGTTGAGCACGAGCTTCTGGGCCGTACCGGCCTTGAGCCGGGTGGAGCCGGTGAGCAGCTCGGGCCCGACGACGACCTCGATGCCGTGGTCGGCGGCCGCCGCCAGCGCGGAGCCGGCGTTGCAGGACAGCCCGACGGTGAGCGCGCCACGCCGGCGGCCCTCCTCGACGGCGCCGATCGCGTACGGGGTGCGGCCCGAGGCGGAGATGCCGACGACCACGTCGTCCGCGCCGACGCCCAGCTCGTCCAGGTCCTTGGCGGCCAGCTCCTTGCTGTCCTCCGCGCCCTCGACGGCGGTCACCATGGCGGCGGGACCGCCGGCGATCTTGCCGACGACCTGCTCCGGCGCGGTGTTGAAGGTGGGCGGGCACTCGCTCGCGTCCAGCACGCCGAGCCGCCCGGCCGTGCCGGCGCCGAGGTAGATCAGCCGGCCGCCGCGCGCCATCCGCTCCGCGGCGCCGTCGATGGCGGCGGCGATGGCGGGCAGCTGCTTCTCGACGGCGGCGGGGACGGTGGCGTCCTCGCGGTTCATCAGCCGGGCGATCTCCAGCGTCGGCAGCTGGTCGATCTCGGCGAGCTCGGGCCGGAACGCCTCGGTGGTCAGCGTCTCCAGCTGCGCGCGCAGGTGTGCGTAGTCCGGGGTGGCGGTGGTCATGTGCGGCGGCTCATTTCCGATGGTGCTGGTGCGGGTGGGGGGTCAGTGGGATTCGGGTCGTACGCGCCGGTGCACCAGCGCCTCGTACGAGGCGGCCAGCGCGGGCGCCGCACGGTCGTGGGTGCGCTGCGCGACGCCGGTGAACAGGCAGTCGACGACGAAGTGCTGGCTGGTGCGGCTGGACATCGCGGCCGGGCGCAGCTCGCTCTCCCGCGGCGCGGTGGTGGCGAGCACCAGGTCGGCGTGGTGCGTCACCGGGCTGCCGGGCCGGCTGGTGACGGCGACCGTGGTGGCCCCGCGGCGGGCGGCGATCCGGAGCGACTCGATGACCTCGCCGGTGGCGCCGGAGTGGGTGATGGCCACGGCCACGTCGGTCGGGCCGAGCTGGACGGCGGTGGTGACGGCCAGGTGGGTGTCGGTGTGGGCGTGCGCGATCAGGCCGATGCGGAGCAGCTTCTGCGCCAGGTCCTGGCCGGCGAGCGCGGAGGCGCCGATGCCGTAGATGTCGACGCGGCGGGAGCCGGCGAGGGCGGTGACGGCGGCCTCGAGCTGCGCGACGTCGAGCCCCGCGGCCGTATCGGCGAGCGTCTGCCGCTCGTCGGTGGCGAGCTTGGCGACGACGTCCGTCAGCGGGTCGTCGACGGCTATGTCCGCGGTGACGGAGGGCGAGTCGGTGGCCTGCTGCTGTCCCGCGTAGCCCGCGAGGGCGAGGCGGAAGGCGCGATAGCCGGTGTAGCCCAGCTCGCGGACGGTGCGGACGACGGTGGCCTCGCTGGTGCCGGTACGCTCGGCCAGCTCGGTGACAGTCAGCTGCGCGCACCCTGCGGGGTCCTCGGCGACGACCTCGGCGACGCGCTGCATGGAACGCGACATCGTGGGCGCCAGCGCCCGGATCCGGGCCGGGAGCGGGCTGCTGAAGGTTTCCGTCATCATTGAGGTCACACCTGAAACATATTTTCAAAGCCGCCCGCGAGCAATGTGGCTTTGGTCACGAATCGACCGGGACTTCCGGCCCCCGGCGGCGGAGAATGACCAGGGCGGAGTCGTCGCCCGGCGGCCCGCCCGCGTACTGCACCACCTGCTGCCACAGGTCGGCGAGCACCTGCCCGGGCGAGCGTCCGACGGGCAGCCGGGCATAGCGCTCGGCGAGCGGAAAGAACTGCCCGGCGGCGTCGCGCGCCTCCAGGATGCCGTCCGTGACCAGCAGCAGCTCCTCGCCGGAGGCGAGCTCGGCACAGCCGGGCCGGCCGGCCCCGGCGGTGTCCACGAGGCCGAGTCCGAGCGGGGGTTCATGCTCTACGGGGACCTCGCACACGTCCCCGTCCGCGGTGCGCAGCAGCGGCGCCGGATGGCCGTAACTGAGCAGCTCGCACCGCCCGTCGGCGGCGACGCCGACCAGCAGGACGGTGACGAAGTCCTCGGAGCCGCCCTCGCGTTGCAGCGCCCGGTCGATGCGCTCGGCGATGCGGCACAGCCGCGGCTCGTCGTGTGCGGCCTCGCGGAAGATGCCCAGGGCGGTGGCGGTGGCGCGGACGGCGGGCAGTCCCTTGCCGCGTACGTCCCCGATGACGGCGCGCACGCCCCACGGGGTGGCGAGCACGTCATAGAGATCGCCGCCGATCAGCGCCTCCTCGGCGGCCGATACGTAACGGGCCGCGATCTCGACGGGCCCCGCGCAGACCGGCAGCGGCCGGAGCAGCGCCCGCTGGGTGGCGTCGGCCACCAGGCGCACGTCGGCGAGTTCGCGCTCGCGGCGTACGCGATGGCGCTGCACGATGAGGCCGACGACGGTGGCGCCGACCACGGCGACCACGTGCGAGAACAGATGATCGGCGCTGTCCCCGTCCCACCAGCTGAGGAGCAGCACCACCGCGAAGGCGAGCACGCCCGCGCCAACGACCGAGCGGGCCCGGCCGTTGACGGCCACCAGGCCGGGGACGACGGTCACGGCCGCCGAGATGGTGACGTCCTTGTCGTAGGCCATGTCGACGGCGACGACCGCGACAAGCAGCACCATGCCGAGGGCGGCCTGCCGCCGACGGGTCCGTTCGGCGGCACGGCCACCGTCGGGGAAGTACATCCGGGTCGCGGGCATGCGCTCAGCCTCCGGCGGCGCGGAGGTGCTGGGGCGCCGTACGAGGCGTCTGACCTGCGCGGTCCACCCGAACGGCGGAGGGCGGCGCTGGGCGGGGCTGCCCTGCCCCGGCCAGCGCCCCGTGCCGCCTAACGCCCCCGCAGCGCGCGGTATCGCGCGACCAGCGCCGAGGTCGACGCGTCCAGCCCCGGGACCTCCGCGCCCTCGGTCAGCGCGGGCTCGACCCGCTTGGCCAGGACCTTGCCCAGCTCGACGCCCCACTGATCGAAGGAGTCGATGTTCCAGATGGCGCCCTGCACGAAGACCTTGTGCTCGTAGAGCGCGACCAGCTGGCCGAGCACCGACGGCGTCAGCTCAGCGGCGAGGATCGTCGTCGTCGGGTGATTGCCGCGGAAGGTGCGGTGCGGCACCTGCTCGGCGGCGACGCCCTCCGCCTCGACCTCCTCGGCGGTCTTGCCGAAGGCCAGCGCCTGCCCCTGCGCGAACAGGTTCGCCATCAGCAGGTCGTGCTGCCCGGCCAGGTCACCGAGCTCGGCGATCGGCCGGGCGAAGCCGATCAGATCCGCCGGGATCATCTTGGTGCCCTGGTGCAGCAACTGGTAGTACGCGTGCTGGCCGTTGGTCCCCGGCGTGCCCCACACCACCGGCCCGGTCTGCCAGGACACCGGATTGCCCTCGCGGTCCACGGACTTGCCGTTCGACTCCATGTCGAGCTGCTGCAGATACGCGGTGAACTTCGACATGTAGTGGCTGTACGGCAGCACCGCATGCGACTGCGCGTCGAAGAAGCCGCCGTACCAGACACCGAGGAGGCCGAGCAGCAACGGCGCATTCGCCTCCGGCGGCGCGGTCTTGAAGTGCTCGTCGACGAGCCGGAATCCGGCGAGCATCTCGCGGAAGCGGTCGGGTCCGATGGCCAGCATCAGCGACAGACCGATCGCCGAGTCGAACGAATACCGCCCGCCGACCCAGTCCCAGAACTCGAACATGTTGGCCGTGTCGATGCCGAACTCGGCGACCTTCTCACCATTCGTCGACAGCGCGACGAAGTGCTTCGCCACCGCCGACTCGTCGGCGGCGAGGCCGTCGAGCAGCCACTTCTTCGCCGCCTTGGCGTTCGTGATCGTCTCGATCGTGGTGAAGGTCTTGGAGGCGATGATGAAGAGCGTCGTCTCCGGATCGAGGTCGCGGACCGCCTCATGCAGGTCCGCGCCGTCGACATTCGATACGAAACGGAACGTCAGATCCCGTGCGGTGTACGGCCGCAGCGCCTCGTACGCCATGGCCGGGCCGAGGTCGGAGCCGCCGATGCCGACATTGACGACCGCCTTGATGGCCTTGCCGGTGTGGCCCTTCCACTCCCCCGAGCGGACCCGGTCGCTGAAGGTGGACATCTTCGTCAGGACCTGATGCACGCCCTCGACGACGTTCTCGCCGTCGACGTCGATCACCTCGGCCGACTGCGTCCGCAGCGCGGTGTGCAGCACGGCGCGGTTCTCGGTGATATTGATCTTGTCGCCGCGGAACATCGCGTCGCGCAGCTCCGCGACGCCGGTGGCGGCGGCGAGATCGCGCAGCAGCTGCAGCGTCTCGTCGGTGACGAGCTGCTTCGAGTAGTCCAGCGTCAGGTCGCCGACCTGAACGGTGTAGCGTTCCGCGCGCTCGGGGTCGGCGGCGAAGAGCTCGCGCAGATGGGTGTCCCCGAACTCCTCGCGGTGCTTGCCGAGGGCGTTCCACTGCGGGGTCTGATCGAGCCTGGGGCGTGCATTCGTATCGGCCATGGGCCCAACCTAATTCATCCCGGTTCGTGCCGCCGGTACGAGGGTGAGCACGCAGGCCGCCATCAGCCCTGCGGCCAGCAGCGCGGGTGCGTTCAGCCCCCACAACTCGGCCACCACACCGCCGAGTAGCGCGCCCGCCGGCGCCACCCCGCCGGAGAGGGTACGGAAGGCGGCGCTGACCCGGCCGGTCATCCCCTCGGGGGCACGCTGCTGCATCGCGGTCACCTCGGTGACATTCCAGACCATGCCGAGGAACCCGAAGACGGCGAGGGCGACGACGGCGGCGGCGAGCTCCCGGACCAGCCCGAGACCGAGCAGGGCGAGCGCCTCGATGACGACGCCGTAGATCAGCACCCGCACCTGGCCCACCCGGGCCGTGATCCGCGCCGCGACGAGGCCGCCGCTGACCGAGCCGATGCCGTACGCGGTGATCACGGCGGCGTATCCGGCATTCCCGGAGCCCAGCCAGCCCGTCACATGCAGCACGAGGGTGGCGATGAGGGCGCCGACGCCGACGCTGGAGAGGCCGTTGCTGAGACAGATGCTGCGCAGCACGCGGTCGTGCCAGACGGCCCGCAGCCCTTCGGCTATGTCGCGCCGGATGGTGGCCCCCGAGGGCTGCGGCTTCCGTACGGACTCGGGCACGGGGACGGTCGCGACCAGGGCCGCGGCGAGGAGGAAGGTGACGGCATCGACGGCATACGGGGCGGCGAGTGCGATCCCGAGCAGCACGGGGACGACAGGGGCGCCGATGAACCGCATCGCGACTTCCTGGCCGGTCATGAGGCGGGCGTTGGCCGTCGCCAGTTGCTCGCGCTCGACGACGGCGGGGAGCAGGGCGGTCGCGGCGTTGTCGAAGACGGTCTGGAGGGAGGTCAGCGCGAAGGCGACGACGCAGAGCAGCCAGATGGTGGCGACGTCCTGCCAGACGGCGACGGCGAAGGCCGCCATGAGCAGTCCGCGCAGGGCGTCCACCCCCCACATGGCGCGGCGCTGGTCGACCCGATCGGCGATGGCTCCGCCGAGCAGGCCGAAGACGAGCCAGGGGAGGAAGAATGAGGCGGTCACGAGGGAGACGAGGAGGGGCGAGTCGGTCAACTGCACGGCTAGGAGGGGCATGGCCGCGCCGCGGAGTGCGTCTCCTGTACGGGAGAGGACAGCGGCACCGAAGAGGCGCCCGAAACCGCCTCGCCAGGGCAGCGATGCTGCGCCGGCCGTCTCCTTGTTGACCACCTCGGATGTCATGCCCGGGACGCTATCGGCGGGGGCTGACATGGCGCCTCGGGCGGATGCCTTATCGGGGGGCCTCAGATTTGGTCGACGTACGCCGCTGCTGCCGCCGCCGCCGCCGTACGGGCGGCTTGGCATCGGATGGTGACGGCCGCGTCGCCGGGTCTCGTACGGGCGCGGTGCGAGTGGGAGGCTGGCTACGGAAGGGAGAGGGGGCGGGGCGGCTTTACGCTGCCGGGCGAGAGC
>NZ_JAAKZV010000145.1 GCF_011044975.1 Streptomyces coryli
CGGCGGCACAGGGGGCGGGCCGGCCGGGTCGCTCCCGGAGCCCTGCACGCGGTCACCGTCATACGGCGCGTTCATCGCTACCCCACATCGTCATCGCGGCGGCCCGGCTCGTCCTTCAGCAGATGTGGCACGGGCGCTGTCACCGGTCCACCTTCTCACCCGCGCCGGAGGGGGCGCCGCTTTCGGGTCCGGTGTCGTCGTCGCCCGAGCCGTCGGAGCCGGGGTCCTCAGGACCTTCATCCTGCCGCGCCTCGGGCCCGCCCGCCTCCGGCCCGTCCTCCTCCGGCTCGGCGTCCTCCGCGGCGGCTCGGCGCTTGCGGGCCGTGTACATCCGCACGCCGGCGAGGACGAGCAGCAGGATGCCGACGCCGATGACGAGCAGCACGGTGGACGTGATGGAGGTGACCTCCACCGTGAAGGTCTTCGCCTCGCCGAAGGTCTGGCCGTCCGCGGTGTAGAGCTGCGCCTCGATCTCCACGGGGCCGTTGGCGAAGGCCTCGGTGTCGAACTTCACCGTGGTGCTGTGCCCGCCACCGACCTCGATCCACTGGCTCTTGCTGACATCGAGGCGCTTGGGGGACGAGGAGCGGAGCTCGAGGCGCAGCCCCTTCACGTCCTGCAGCAGCTTGTTCTGCACCGTGACCGGGATGGTGCCGCTGCGGCCGGAGAGGGTGAGGTCGGACTTGTCGACGAGCTGCACCTCGTTGGTCAGCTCCTTGAGATACTCGCTGACATTTTCCCGGTACGCGGTTGCGCCGTTCGGGTCCCCGCGCCACTGGTTGGACAGCTCGCGCAGTATGGCGGTGGTGAACGGTGTCACCACGCGGCCGGGGGCGTCCAGGATCTGCTGGAAGTCCTGGACCTTTCCCTGGGTCTCCTGGATCTGCTGGAAGGTCCTCGTGGGGATCTCCTGGCGGCGGAGATCGTTGGGGTACGCACTGGCGCCCGGCACCGTCCGGTTCGCCCTCGGGTCCGGCTCGGCCTTGGCGGCCCGGGCCAGGTTCTGCGGGTCGGTCCACAGGGAGTCGGACAGTCCGTCGACCGCGGCGGCCATCGTCTGCGCCTGGGAGGCGGTGGGGGTGCGCTGGGGGGCGACGACGATGCTGCGCTCCCGGTTGGGCTGCTGCAGCGTGATCATCTGGGTCTGTGCGAGGAACTCCTGCACCGCGACCGAGGACTCCTCGGCCTGGTTCATGTCGCCCTCGAAGAGGCGGGAGAGCCGGGAGTCGGCGACGACGGCGGTCCGGCCGCCGCCGATGGGCCGGGAGGCCGAGGGCGTGTAGGGGAGCCCGCCGGCCTCCTTCAGGCTGTCGCTGCGGGCGATGATGTTCCGGGCCCCGGCGGAGGTCGCGGTGTTCACGATGGCCGGGTCAATGGCGCCTTCCACCGGCCAGGCGAAGTCGGTGCGCGGTTTCACCCCGGGGAGAACTGTCTCGAAGGTGGTGGTGGCCATCTCGGTGGCGTTCTTGAGATGGTCCAGGGAGCCGGCGACCTTCTCGCCGTTATGGGCGAGCGAAGCCACATCGGTGTCCCCGAAGGGCAGTGCGACCACTTCCCGGCCGTCGAGGGCCTCCTCCAGCTGTGCGAGCCAGGCCTTGGCGACGGCCTGTCCCTTGCCCGGGACGGTCTTGCCGTCCTCGGTCTGCACGCTGTAGCCCTCCCGCATCGCGTCGACGCCGGCCAGCAGGTCGGGGTCGATGACCCAGGTGACGGGGAGATCCGCGCCGAGGGACACCAGCTGCTGCAGCCGGCCGCCCGGGCGCAGCTGGCGCTCCAGGGCGTCGCTCTTGAAGACCGGCGTCTGTTCGTCGTCCGCCTCCGTACGGGCGGTGAGGTGCGGCTCGGAGATCAGCGGCCACATGAAGGACAGGTTCGTCCGCTGCTCCCGGGCCGCCTCCTGCCATGGGAGGAAGGTGCGGTCGATGCCCACGACCCGCTGGTAGCCGCCGCCGGCAGGTGGAGCGCTGACGCTCGCGGCGAGCTGGTAGACGCCGCCGCGGTCGAGGCCCAGCTTGCCGACCGAGATGCGGATCTTGAAGGGCTCGCTGACGCCGGGAGCGAGACTGCCGACGTTCCTCTTGCTGCTCTCGATCTCCGTGCCGTCGGACTGCTGCGAGAAGCCGTTGCGCTCCCGCGCCTGCGCGATGGTGCTGCGGCTGTCGAGCGGCCCGACGACGCGCAGCGCCGCGTGCGCGTCGGTGATGGTCTCGGCGGTGCGGTTGGTGAGCTTGCCGGAGACCGTGACCGTGTCGCCCTCCGCGGGCACGGTGGGCGTCAGCTTGTCGATCGAGACGTCCACGGAGCGCGAGACCTCGCCCTGCGCCTGCGCGGGCGGGGCGGACGGCAGCTGGACGAGTCCGGCCAGGACAGCCAGCCCGAGGAGGACTGCGGCGGCCAGACGGCGGCGTGCCGTCCAGGGGCGGGCAGGCATGCCAGAGGTTCGCTGGGTCACTGCCTTGGCCACGCGTTCGCCCGTCCTCGTCGTTCGTCGGCCCTGACTGCGGCGGGTGCCGCGGGCCCCTTGGCCCCCTGATGGTAACGAGGTGGAGCGGTCGCGGGTGCCGGGGAGTGCTCGGCCCCGGTCGCGGACCCGTACCCTGTTCTGTTGTGCCGAACGTCCCGGAAACCCGCGAAGCCCAGCAGGCCCAGCTCAGCCATGCGCAGCGACAGGCGGTGAGCGAGTTGTTGCGTGTCTCACCCGTGGCCGACGACCTGGCCCGCCGCTTCAAAGAGGCCGGATTCACCCTCGCCCTGGTGGGCGGCTCGGTGCGTGACGCGCTGCTCGGGCGGCTCGGAAATGACCTGGATTTCACCACGGACGCCCGGCCCGAGGATGTCCTGGCCATCGTGCGGCCGTGGGCCGACGCCGTGTGGGAGGTCGGGATCGCCTTCGGCACCGTGGGGTGCCAGAAGGACGGCTATCAGATCGAGGTCACCACGTATCGCTCCGAGGCGTACGACCGGACCTCGCGGAAGCCCGAGGTGTCGTACGGCGAGACGATCGAGGACGACCTCGTCCGCCGCGACTTCACGGTCAACGCGATGGCAGTAGCACTGCCCGAAAAGGAGTTCATCGACCCGCACGACGGGCTGACGGATCTTGCTTCGAAGGTGCTGCGCACCCCCGGCACGCCGGAGGAGTCCTTCTCCGACGACCCGCTGCGGATGATGCGCGCCGCCCGCTTCGCGGCTCAGCTCGACTTCGAGGTCGCCCCCGAGGTAGTGGCGGCGATGACGGCCATGTCCGACCGTATCGACATCGTGTCGGCCGAACGGGTGCGTGATGAGCTGAACAAGCTCGTCCTCGGCGCCCATCCGCGCAAGGGCCTCACCCTGCTGGTGGAGTCCGGGCTGGCCGAGCGGGTGCTGCCGGAGCTGCCGGCCCTGCGGCTGGAGCGGGACGAGCACCACCGCCACAAGGACGTCTACGAGCACTCGCTGACCGTCCTGGAGCAGGCCATCGCGCTGGAGACCGACGGCCCTGACCTGATCCTGCGGCTGTCCGCGCTGCTGCATGACATCGGAAAGCCTAAGACCCGCCGCTTCGAGAGCGACGGCCGTGTCTCCTTCCACCACCACGAGGTGGTCGGCGCCAAGATGGCGAAGTCGCGGCTGGTGAAGCTGAAGTACTCCAATGACGAGATCAAGCAGATCACCAAGCTGATCGGGCTCCACCTGCGCTTCCACGGCTACGGCACCGGAGAGTGGACCGACTCCGCCGTCCGCCGTTACGTGCGCGACGCCGGTGACCAGCTGCAGCGGCTGCACAAGCTGACCCGTTCGGACTGCACGACGCGCAACAAGCGCAAGGCCAATGCCTTGCAGCGCGCCTATGACGGGCTGGAGGAGCGGATCGCCAAGCTGCAGGAGCAGGAGGAGCTGGACTCGATCCGTCCGGACCTCGACGGCAACGAGATCATGCAGGTTCTCGGGATCCGTCCGGGGCCCGAGGTCGGCAAGGCGTATCAGCATCTACTGGAGTTGCGGCTCGAGAACGGTCCGATGGCGCGGGACGAGGCCATCGCGCAGCTGAAGAAGTGGTGGGACGCGCAGCAGTAGGGCCAGAAGCCGTGTTTCACGTGAAACACGGCTCGGTTCCACGCACGCGCCTATGTTTCACGTGAAACGGCGTCCGGCCGCCACAGCGGATCCCGTTTCACGTGAAACATCGCCCATGAAACGGCCGCGTAGATCAGCGTCACCATGACCACGAGTCCCACGGACCGCCCATCCGCGGGCAGCAGCAGCGCGGCGACCCCTGCGGCGCCGACGAACGCGACGTTGAAGAGCATGTCGTAGAGCGAGAAGACCCGTCCCCGGAAGCCGTCGTCCACCGACGACTGCACCACCGTGTCCGTCGCGATCTTCGATCCCTGGGTGACCAGACCCAGCACAAAGGCGGCGACCAGTATCGGCTTGCGGTCGAAGGGCAGCGCCAGCGCCGGCAGCGCCACCGCGGCGATGGCCGCGCACAGCCCCATCCATCCCAGCCGCCCGAGACGGCTCACCATCCACGGCGTGATGACGGCCGCGATGAAGAATCCGGCCGCGGAGAGACCGACGGCGAAGCCGAGGAGCGCCAGCGCCTCCTTGTTGTTGTCCGTCCAGGCGTAGCGGCACAGCATCAGCACCATCACCAGCAGCCCGCCGTAGCAGAACCGCATCAGGGCCATGGCGCCGAGCGCCCGCGCCGCGACCGGACGCTCTGCGAGGTGCCGCACGCCCGCCACCAGCCCGCGTGCCGTGCTGGCGACGGCGGCGCGGAGCCGTGGCTGGACGAAGCCGGGATCGGGGCCGAGCAGCCCGGGGCGCATGCTCGTGGCCACCACCGCCGCGCACAGATACACGCCCGCCCCGACGATCACCGTCAGCGCGTCCGCCGCCCGGCCGTCGGGCCCGGCGAGTCGCACGATGAAGGCGACGCCGCCGCCCGCGGAGGCGGCGATGGTGCCGGCGGTGGGGGAGATCGAGTTGCCGAGGACGAGTTGCTCATCGGTGTCCACGACGCGTGGCAGCGCCGCGGAGAGCGCCGACAGCACGAAGCGGTTGATGGCCGTGACGGACAGCGCGGAGAGATAGAAGAGCCAGTCGGGTACGGAGACGAGGATCAGCGCCGCGGTGGCGCCGGCGAGCAGCGCCCGCAGCAGATTCCCGTAGAGGAGCACCTGGCGACGGCGCCAGCGGTCGAGCAGCACCCCGGCGAAGGGGCCGACGAGTGAGTACGGCAGCAGCAGCACCGCCATCGCCCAGGCGATCGCCGCCGGAGACGTCTCCTTCTCCGGCGAGAAGACCACATACGCCGCCAGCGCGACCTGGAAGATCCCGTCGGCGCCCTGCGACAGCAGCCGCACCGCGAGCAGCCTGCGGAAGCCGGGGAGGCTGCTGAGTCCGCGGAGATCGCGTACGACGGGCATGGCGCAAGCCAAACACACGAGGAGGCCCCGGGCAGCAGCCCGGGGCCTCCTCGTGTGATGCGGGGACTCAGCGGAGCGGTTAGCGCTCCACCTCGCCCTTGATGAACTTCTCGACGTTCTCACGGGCCTCGTCGTCGAAGTACTGCACCGGCGGGGACTTCATGAAGTACGAGGATGCGGAGAGGATCGGGCCGCCGATGCCCCGGTCCTTGGCGATCTTCGCGGCACGCAGCGCGTCGATGATGATGCCCGCGGAGTTCGGGGAGTCCCACACCTCGAGCTTGTACTCCAGGTTCAGCGGGACCTCACCGAAGGCGCGGCCCTCGAGGCGCACGTACGCCCACTTGCGGTCGTCCAGCCAGGCGACGTAGTCGGACGGGCCGATGTGCACATTGCCCTCGCCCAGCTCGCGGTCGCGGATCTGGGAGGTGACGGCCTGCGTCTTGGAGATCTTCTTGGACTCGAGGCGGTCGCGCTCGAGCATGTTCTTGAAGTCCATGTTGCCGCCGACGTTCAGCTGCATCGTGCGGTCCAGGACGACGCCCCGGTCCTCGAAGAGCTTCGCCATCACGCGGTGCGTGATCGTGGCGCCCACCTGGGACTTGATGTCGTCGCCGACGATCGGCACGCCCGCCTCGGTGAACTTGTCCGCCCACTCCTTCGTACCGGCGATGAAGACCGGAAGGGCGTTGACGAAGCCGACGCCGGCGTCGATGGCGCACTGGGCGTAGAACTTGGCGGCGTCCTCGGAGCCCACCGGCAGGTAGCAGACCAGCACGTCGGCCTGCGTGTCCTTGAGCGCCTTGACGACGTCGACCGGAGCCTCGTCCGACTGCTCGATGGTCTCGAGGTAGTACTTGCCGAGGCCGTCCAGCGTGTGGCCGCGCTGTACCTGCACGCCCGTGGTGGGCACGTCGCAGATCTTGATGGTGTTGTTCTCACTGGCGCCGATGGCGTCCGCCAGGTCGAGGCCGACCTTCTTGGCGTCGACGTCGAACGCGGCGACGAACTCGACGTCACTGATGTGGTAGTCGCCGAACTGGACGTGCATCAGGCCCGGGACCTTGGTGTCCGGGTCTGCGTCCTTGTAGAACTCGACGCCCTGCACCAGAGATGCGGCGCAGTTGCCCACGCCAACGATGGCTACACGAACCGAACCCATTGACGGTTGCTCCCTGTGTTTCGTAACGAAGCCCTGCAGAGTGCAGGGCCTCAGTTGGTGGTGTCGTCATCGGAGCCGGATCGACGCTGATCACGCCCCGCCCGCTCGCTCTCGATCAACTCATTCAGCCAGCGGACCTCGCGCTCCACTGACTCCATGCCATGCCGCTGCAGCTCGAGCGTGTAGTCGTCCAGCCGCTCCCGGGTACGGGCGAGCGAGACGCGCATCTTCTCCAGCCGCTCCTCGAGGCGGCTGCGCCGCCCTTCCAGGACACGCATCCGTACGTCCCGTGAGGTCTGGCCGAAGAAGGCGAAGCGCACGCCGAAGTGCTCGTCCTCCCAGGCGTCCGGGCCGGTCTGGGCGAGGAGCTCTTCGAAGTGCTCCTTCCCCTCGGCCGTCAGCCGGTAGACGATCTTGGCGCGCCGCCCCGCGAGGGGTGCCGCCAGGGCGTCCTCGGACGCCCCACCGGTCTCCTCTGTCAACCACCCCTGGCTGACGAGCGTCTTGAGGCAGGGATACAGGCTGCCGTAGCTGAACGCCCGGAAGACCCCGAGGGATGTGTTGAGCCGCTTGCGCAGCTCGTAACCGTGCATCGGGGACTCGCGCAGAAGGCCGAGGACCGCGAACTCGAGGACGCCTGAGCGTCGGCTCATCGCCGGTCCACCTCCCCTCCGCACGCCGGTCGCCGCTGGTGGAAGCGGCGCTTATGTCGAGCTGATGTATCGACTCGATACATCCAGACGATAGATCGGGCTCCCCGGGGCGGCAAGAGGGGGGTCGGTGAACGGATCTGTGAACGGCGTCACATCGCGTATCTCACCCCCCACGTTGTGACTGATTTGGGGTGAATCATTGGCTCTAAAGGTTTTGCGCGTGCGTACTCTGTTCGGCATGCCTGCCATTGGGAACCACGAGACTGCTGTGGACGTCCTCGTCCTCGGTACAGTGCGGCTGGTTGGCCATGGCCATGGCCTTGGCCTGTCGGTCGCCCTGGCCGCACTCGGGGGGACGACAAAGGCTGATCACGGCCGCCGGCACGAGCAGGCGTAGCCACCTGTCATAGGAGTAGTCCTTCCATGAGCGAGCACCGTCGCAAGCCGCCGAACGGCGGAGGCGCTGGAGGCAGGCGTCGCGCCGCGCCCCCGCGAGGCGGCAGCTACGGGGACGGCGTCCCCGGCGCCCCGGGCGGTCGCGCGGCGGCGCGCCGGGCGGCGATGGGCGGAGGCGGCGGCCGACGGCGCGCTGCGGGGCCCGGCGGCCCTGGCGGTGCCGGCATGGCCAGCCGTTCCGGCGGCTACGGCGGTGGTGGCGGTGGCGGAGGCCGCCGCGGCTACGGCGGTGGCCCTGGCGACTACGACGGGCCGCGGCCGCGTCGGCGTCGGCCTATGCCGCCGCCCAAGAAGCGGTTCATTGACTACCCGCGGTCGGACCGGGATGGTGCCGGGCGTTGGCTTCCTTCGTGGAAGCAGGTCCTGGGTATGTGCGTGCTGGGCCTTGGGCTGCTGGTCGGTGGCACCGGTATAGCGCTGGCCATGGTCGACATCCCGCAGGCGAATGACCTGGCGAAGCAGGAGACCAACGTCTACCAGTACTCGGACGGCACCCAGATGGTCGCCGCGGGCGGTGGCGAGGTCAACCGACAGGTCCTCGACATCGAGGACATCCCGAAGTCCATGCAGAATGCCACCATTGCTGCCGAGAACGAGACGTTCGAGAAGGACGCCGGCATCGACCCCATGGGCATCGCCCGTGCCGTGTTCAACATGGCCAAGGGCGGCGAGACCCAGGGCGGCTCGACCATCACCCAGCAGTACGTCAAGAACTACTACCTTGACCAGGAGCAGACGCTCACGCGTAAGGCACGCGAGCTCCTCGTCTCCATCAAGGTAGGCGCCAAGATGAGCAAGGACGACATCCTTGCCGGCTACCTCAACACCGCCTACTACGGCCGCGGCGCCTACGGCATCCAGGCCGCCGCGCAGGCGTACTTCAGCAAGCCCGCCAGCGAGCTGCAGCCGGACCAGAGCGCCTTCCTCGCCGCGGTCCTCAACGGGCCGAACTTCTATGACCCGGCCGGAGGTATGGGCACCGAGGCCACGCCCGACAAGAACCGGGACCGGGTGGAGACCCGCCAGCAGTGGATCCTCGACCGCATGGTCAAGACCAGCCGGTTGTCGGCCACCGACCGGGCGAAGTACGAGGGCAAGTTCCCGAAGGTCGACCAGCCGCACAAGGCCCGGAACCTGGACGGCCAGAAGGGCTACCTGGTCGACCTGGCGAACAACTACGTGACCGCCAACAACATCCTGACCAAGCAGCAGCTCGACCAGGGTGGCTACACGATCAAGACGACCTTCAGGAAGAAGGACGTCAACGCCCTGGCGAAGGCGGTCGAGGACTCCAAGAAGAAGAACATCGACCCGAAGAAGCGGCCGAAGTACGACAAGTACGTCCAGTACAGCGGCGCCTCCGTCGAGCCCAGAACCGGCGCTATCAAGGCGATCTACGGTGGCGCGGGCTTCAATAACCGGCACTACACCAACAACGCCGACTACACCGGTGTCCAGGTCGGTTCGACCTTCAAGCCGTTCGTGCTGGCCGCCGCCCTCGACAAGGGTGTGCTCAACCCCGACCTGGGGGCCGACCAGGCCGACTCCGAGCGCACCCCGGTCTCCTTGAGCAGTGTGTTCAACGGCAACAACAAGGTGACCCTCCGGAACTTCGACGGGACCGTCTGGAAGGACGAGAAGACCGGCAAGATCTGGAAGCAGAAGAACGACGGCGGTGAGGACAAGGGGATGGTCAATCTCCGCACCGCCATGCAGTACTCGGTGAACACCCCGTTCATCCAGCTCGGCATGAACGTCGGCCTTCAGCAGGTCAAGGAGGCCGCGGTGGACGCGGGCCTCAGCGACGACCAGTTCGCCGGCCTGTCGCCGACCTTCTCGCTCGGCACCTCGGCACCGAGCGCGATCCGGATGGCCGGCGCGTACGCCACCTTCGCGGCGAGCGGCGTGCAGGCCGACCCGTATTCGGTCGAAGAGGTCAAGCAGGGCGACGCCAGCATCTACAAGCACGAGAAGAAGAACGAGACGGCCTTCGACCCCAAGGTCGCCGACAACGTCACCAGCTCGCTGCAGACCGTCGCCGAGAAGGGCACCGGTTCGTACGCGGGCGACAACCTCGGCCGCCCGGTGGCCGGCAAGACCGGTACCACCGACGAGAACCGGTCGGCCTGGTTCGTCGGTTACACGCCGCAGCTGTCCACCTCGATCGGCATGTACCGGCTCGACCCGGACGCCAAGGGGCAGAAGAAGTTCCTGTCCATGCGCGGTGTCGGCGGGCAGGAGTCGATCCACGGTGCCTCGTACCCGACCGAGATCTGGACGGCGTACATGAAGAAGGCGCTGGAGGGCAAGGAGATCAAGCAGTTCCCGGTCGCCCCGCCCATCGGCGAGAAGGTCTACGGCCACGGCGCCAGCCCGAGCCCGACCCCGACGCCGACGCAGCCGACCGAGCAGCCGACCGACCAGCCGTCGGGCAGGCCGACCGACGAGCCGACGGATCCGGGCGGCGGCAAGCCGACCGAGTCGTGCGATCCGTTCGACCCGACCTGCCAGACGGACACCGGCGGTGAGACCGGTGGCGATACGGGCGGCGATACCGGCGGCGGATTCCCGTCACCGTCGGAGAGCGGCGACCTCAGTACCGGAGGCAACGGGAACGGCAACGGCGGCAATAACGGCGGGCTCTTCCCGTAGTACTGAAGCCGCGAGCACGCAAGGCAGCCCCCGCACCATCACGATCGGTGCGGGGGCTGCTTCGTGTCCGGGGCGCTTGCGGCAGGATGGGCGGCATGAGCAGCGCGCGGGAGGATACGGATACGAAGCGCCGGCCGGGTCAGGGTGCCGACGTGGTGCGGCCCACCTCGCAGGACGAGGTCGCGGCCGCGGGCAGCGAGCTGATCGGCGGGCCGGCCGGGCGGCGGGCGGTCACCGGGCGGTCCTGGTGGACGCCGGTACGGGTGGTGGCGCTGCTGGCGATCGGGATGTTCGCGCTCGGCATGGTGCAGAAGTTCCCGTGCTACGACGGCGCCTGGTTCTCCGGCGCGGGCGGGCAGTACACGCGCCTGTGCTACTCCGACATCCCGCATCTGTATGCCGGGCGCGGCTTCGCCGACGACCTGGTGCCGTACTTCGACCGGATCCCGGACGACGTTTCCGGCGGGATGAGCTTCCTCGAATACCCGGTGCTCACCGGCCTCTTCATGGAGATCGCCTCCTGGCTGACGCCGCACGGCTCGGACATGGTGCATCGCGAGCAGGTCTACTGGCTGGTCAACTCCGGCATGCTGATGATCTGTGTCGCCGTGCTGGCGGTGTGCGTGGTCCGTACGCACGCGCGCCGGCCGTGGGACGGGCTGCTGGTCGCGCTCGCGCCCGCGCTGGCGCTGACCGCCACCATCAACTGGGACCTGCTCGCCGTGGCGCTCACCGCCGCGGCGATGCTGGCGTGGTCGCGCAGCCGGCCCGGGGTGGCCGGGGTGCTGCTGGGGCTGGCGACGGCCGCCAAGCTGTATCCGGTGCTGCTGCTCGGGCCGCTGCTGGTGCTGTGCTGGCGGGCGGGGCGGATGCGCGCCTTCTGGGCCGCTACGGGCGGCGCGGTGGCGTCATGGCTCGTGGTGAACGTGCCGGTGATGCTCTTCGCCTGGGAGGGGTGGGCGAAGTTCTACACCTTCAGCCAGGAGCGGGGCGTCGACTTCGGATCGTTCTGGCTGATCATTTCGCAGCGGACGGGGAAGTCGCTCGACGACGCGAATACGTACGCGATGCTGCTGGTGCTGATCGGCTGCGTGGCGATCGGGGCGCTGGCGCTGTACGCGCCGCGGCGGCCGCGCTTCGCGCAGCTGGCGTTCCTGGTCGTGGCGCTCTTCATCCTCACGAACAAGGTCTATTCGCCGCAGTACGTGCTGTGGCTGCTGCCGCTCGCCGCGCTGGCCCGGCCGCGGTGGCGGGACTTCCTGATCTGGCAGGCGGCGGAGGTCGCGTATTTCGCCGGTATCTGGCTCTACCTGGCGCAGACTTCGGGCGGCGACAACGCCAAGGGCCTGCCCGAGGAGGGCTACCACCTCGCCATCGCGGCGCATCTGCTCGGGACGCTGTATCTCTGCGCGGTCGTGGTGCGCGACGTGATAATGCCGGAGCGCGATCCGGTCCGCCGGGCCGGCGACGACGACCCGGGCGGCGGCATCCTGGACCGGGCCCCCGACGTCCGGGTGCTCGGGCATCAGCCGAGCGGGCGGCATGCGGTGCGGTACGGGGAAGGGACCGGGCCGGGGCCGTACGACGGGCCGCATGAGGGGCACTACGTGCAGTGGGGAGTCGCGGGCGGCGGCGGGACGCCGGCCGCGGGCCGCGGCACGCCGCACGCCCCGTAGGAGACCGGCAGCGCCTCAGCGCCCGGCCGCGCGCCCCGTAAGAGACCGGCAGCGCCTCTGTGCCAGGCCCGCCTCCGGCCGCCTCAGCGCCCGGCCGCGCGCCCCCGCGCCTCAGCGCCTCAGCGCTCGACCACCCGGTCCGGCATCGTCGTCGTGTGCCGCAGCTGGGCGGGGAGTTCGTCGCCGACGACCGGCGGGGCCGTGTCCGCGGGCAGGAAGAGGATCGAGACCTGCATGTGCGGCGGCTCGGCGAACCAGCGCTGCTTGCCCTGCCACAGGAACGGCGACAGGTTGCGGTTCACCGTGGCCAGGCCGGCCCGCGCCACGCCCTTCGCCCGCGGCATCACGCCATGCAGCGCCTTCGGGGACTCCAGGCCCACGCCGTGCGATGTGCCGCCCGCCACCACGACCAGGTGGCCGTCGCCGGAGGACTTCTGCTGGCGATAGCCGAAGCGTTCGCCCTTGGCGACCGGGGTGACGTCCAGGACGGTGCCGCGATACTCCGTGGCCTCGTGGTCGCCGAGCCACAGCCGGGTGCCGATGCGGGTGCGGAAGTTGGTCTGCGGGAACTGCTGCCGCAGCCGCGCCAGCTCCTCCGCGGAGACATGGCTGACGTACATGGTGTGCAGCGGCAGCCGGGCCGCGCGCAGCCGGTCCATCCAGGTGATGACCTCTTCGACCGCGTCCGTGCCGTCCGTACGGTCCAGGGGCAGGTGGACCGCGAAGCCCTCCAGCTTCACGTCGTCCAGCACGCCGTGCAGCTTCGGGAGGTCCTCCTCCTTCACGCCATGCCGGCGGATGGAGCTCATCACCTCGATGACGACGCGGGCACCCACCAGCCGGCTGACGCCGTCGACCGACGCGACCGTGCGGATGACCCGGGTCGGCAGCGGCACCGGCTCCTCGGTGAGCTGGTACGGCGTCAGCACCATCAGGTCGCCGCCGAAATAGTCCTTGGTCTGGGCGGCCTCGTAGACCGTGCCGACCGCGAGGACGTCGGCGCCGAAGCCGGACGCCTCGGCGGCCAGCCGCTCATGGCCGAAGCCATAGCCATTGCCCTTGCAGACCGGGACGATCCCCGGGAACTGCTGCAGCACCTGCTGCTGGTGGCCGCGCCAGCGCGCGGTGTCGATATAGAGGGTGAGCGCCATCGCCTGGCCCGGGACCTTTCGTCAGTCGGCGGCCGCGGTCAGCGGCGGGACATGTAGATGTCGAGTGCCTTGTGCAGAAGCTTGTTGAGCGGGAAATCCCATTCGCCGAGATACTCGGCGGCCTCGCCGCCCGTGCCCACCTTGAACTGGATGAGGCCGAAGAGGTGGTCGGACTCGTCCAGGGTGTCGCTGATACCCCGCAGGTCATAGACCTTCGCGCCCATCGTGTACGCGTCCTGGAGCATCCGCCACTGCATGGCGTTGGACGGCCGGACCTCGCGCTTGTGGTTGGCGGAGGCGCCGTACGAATACCAGACGTGGCCGCCGACGACGAGCATGGTGGCCGCCGCGACGTTCTCGCCCTCGTGCCGCGCGAAGTACATCCGCATGGTGCCGGGCACCTCGCCGTTCAGCGCCTTCCACATGCGCTCGAAGTACGCCTGCGGGCGCGGGCGGAACTGGTCGCGCTCGGCCGTGATCTCGTACAGCCGCTGCCACTCGGCGAAGTCCTCGAGGCCGCCCTCGACGACCTCGACGCTCGCCTTGTCGGCCTTCTTGATGTTCCGCCGCCAGAGCTGGTTGAAGCTCTTGAGGACGTCCTCGAGGGAGCGGTCGGCCAGCGGCACCTGGAAGACATAGCGCGGCTGCACATCGCCGAAGCCGGCGCCGCCGTCCTCGCCCTGCTGCCAGCCCATCCGCCGCAGCCGGTCGGCGACCTCAAAGGCACGGGGCTCTATAACGTCGGCCTCGACGTCCCGCAGCCGCTTCACGTCCGGGTCGGCGATGCCCTTCTTGATGGATGCGGCGCTCCAGCGGCGGATGACCACCGGCGGGCCCATCTTCACGGAGAAGGCGCCGCGGGACTTCAGGTGCGCGAGCATGGGCTCGAGCCACTCCGCCAGATTCGGCGCGTACCAGTCGATGACCGGGCCCTCGGGCAGATACGCCAGATAGCGCTTGACCTTCGGCAGCTGCCGGTAGAGCACCAGCCCCGCGCCGACCTGCTCGCCCGTGCGGTCGTCGAACCAGCCGATGCTCTCCGCACGCCACTCCGCCTTCACGTCCCCCCAGGCGGGCACCTGACAGTGGCTGGCCGCGGGCAGGCTCTGGATGTACGCCAGATGCTCCTCGCGGCTGATGGTCCTCAGGGTCAGGCTCATGCGGGGCGCTCCTCGTGCGCAGCGGGCAGTCTGCTTTCCGTCGGAAGCCTACTGCGGTCACGCACACGCCCGCCGTCCCCCTGTGGACAACTCAACACAGGGGGACGGAGGAGCCCGAACGGGTGAACCCGTGCGATGCCGGCCGAGGACGGCTAGCCGACGATGCCGCCGAGCAGCCCGCCGCGGGCCATGCCGAGGAAGAAGCCGAGGGCCGCCGCGCCCAGCGCGATGATCACCACGAACCGCTCCCGCGTCGTGGCGGAGATCATCTGGCCCCAGGCACCCGTGACGATGCCGACCAGGCCGGTCCACGAGGCGAGGACATGCAGGCCGCTGAAGAAGGACGTGACCAGCGCGATCGCGCCCAGCAGGACCGTGAGGCCGATCAGGATGTCCTGGGTGGTGTGCCGCTCGCCGTCGCTGGCGAAGAGTCCGATGCCCTGCTGTCCGCGTGCTACCTGTGCCATCTGGCACCTCCAGGCCGTGAGGCTGCGGCGTGAGGGGGGCCGGCGCGGCCCTGGTGGCAGCGTGACGCCGCTCACACCCGATGTGTACAGATTGCCGGGAATGGGGGGCGGATTTCAACCGGAAGGGGTGGGCCAGGTAGTCTGGACGGTCTGCATCGGTATTTACCCAGGCCAGAGCAGCTCCCCAGACATCCCCTGTGGATAACCCGGGGGTGTGTCAGTGCCAGGCGCTACCGTTGCGACGCAGAGAAAGACCCTCCTGCCACGGAAAGACCGTGGCCGCTGTAGTCCAGAGGAGGTGGGTTCACACATGCGTCATTACGAGGTAATGGTCATCCTCGACCCGGATCTCGAGGAGCGCGCTGTCTCCCCGCTGATCGAGTCCTTCATGTCCGTGGTGCGTGACGCCAAGGGCAAGGTGGAGAAGGTCGACACCTGGGGCCGTCGTCGTCTCGCGTACGAGATCAACAAGAAGCCCGAGGGCATCTACTCGGTCATCGACCTGCAGGCCGAGCCTGCGGTCGTCAAGGAGCTCGACCGTCAGATGAACCTCAACGAGTCGGTCCTGAGGACCAAGGTCCTCCGCCCCGAGACCCACTGAACGGGTCTTCAAGGGCGAACGGACCCGAGTAGCACCAAGCCACACGAGCCGTTCCACGCCCGCAAGCCGTAAGCAAGACTGCGAGAGGTCAAGATCATGGCAGGCGAGACCGTCATCACCGTCGTCGGGAACCTGACCGATGACCCCGAGCTGCGCTTCACCCCGTCCGGCGCGGCCGTCGCGAACTTCACGATCGCGTCGACCCCCCGGACGTTCGACCGGCAGACGAACGAGTGGAAGGACGGCGACGCGCTGTTCCTCCGCGCGTCGATCTGGCGCCAGGCGGCGGAGAACGTCGCCGAGTCGCTGACGCGCGGCACGCGCGTCGTCGCTCAGGGACGGCTGCGGCAGCGTTCGTACGAAACCCAGCAGGGTGAGAAGCGAACGGTCGTCGAGCTCGAGGTCGATGAGATCGGCCCCGCGCTGCGCTACGCCACCGCCAAGGTCACCAAGGCCAGCCGCGGCAGCGGACAGGGCGGCGGCGGAGGGTTCGGCGGCGGCCAGCAGGGTGGCGGCGGTCAGGGCGGCGGCTGGGGTGGAAACTCCGGCGGCGGCCAGCCGCAGGGCGGAGCCCCCGCGGGCGACCCCTGGGCGACCGGCGCACCGGCCGGCGGCGGCCAGCAGGGCGGCGGCGGTGGCGGCGGCTGGGGTGGAAACTCCGGCGGCGGCGGTGGCTACTCGGACGAGCCGCCCTTCTAAGGGCAGCTCTCCCACCACTTCTTGAATCAAGTACTGGAGAAAGACAATGGCTAAGCCGCCTCCGCGCAAGCCGAAGAAGAAGGTTTGCGCGTTCTGCAAGGACAAGGTCGCATACGTCGACTACAAGGACACGAACCTGCTGCGGAAGTTCATCTCCGACCGCGGCAAGATCCGTGCCCGCCGGGTCACCGGCAACTGCACCCAGCACCAGCGTGACGTCGCCACGGCTGTCAAGAACAGCCGTGAGATGGCGCTGCTGCCCTACACCTCGACTGCTCGATAAGGGAAGGGTGACGACAGCATGAAGATCATCCTCACCCACGAGGTCACCGGTCTCGGTGGCCCCGGCGACGTCGTCGAGGTCAAGGACGGCTACGCCCGCAACTACCTGGTCCCGCGGAACTTCGCGATCCGCTGGACCCGTGGTGGCGAGAAGGACGTCGAGCAGATCCGCCGCGGCCGCAAGATCCGTGAGATCGCCTCGGTCGAGCAGGCCAACACGGTCAAGGGCGAGCTCGAGGGCGTCAAGGTCCGCCTGACCACCCGCGCCGGCAACGGCGGCCGCCTCTTCGGCGCCGTCACCCCGGCCGACATCGCCTCGGCGATCAAGGCCGCGGGCGGTCCGGACGTGGACAAGCGCCGCATCGAGGTCGGTTCGCCGATCAAGACCCTCGGCTCGCACGAGGTGTCGGTGCGCCTGCACCCCGAGGTCTCGGCGAAGCTCAACGTCGAGGTTCAGGGCGCCTGACGCGATAGCGCTGCGCCGCCAGGCACAGCTGAAAGAGGGCCATCCCCGTCAAGGGGGTGGCCCTCTTGCGCTACCTAGGCGCGGTTGAGTACTTCCGCGCATACCGGCCCCCGACGGCCCACCGCCAAGGTGTTCGCATGACGAGCATCGTGCGCCAATCGATACTGCGGCCGATCAGTGCCGGTCTCACCGGGCTGCACCGGCTCTACGGCCTGCACCCCGCCTCCTGGCGGCTGATGGCCCGCAACTACCGCCCCTGGATGGGCCGCTTCGCCCGCCTGCACGCCTGGATGACCTGCCATACCGCCGCGGCCGACGTGCCCGCGTACGCCGATCACCTGCGCCGCAACAGCCACCGCTTCACCTGGCGGAAGCTCAGCAGCTATCCGGCGACCGCCAAGGAGACGTACGTCAAGGCCTATCCAGAGGACGAGCGCTGCTGGAAGGGCCGTATCGAAATCGCCGGCAGCGTCGTCGACGAGTCCTCCGGCTCCTCCGGCACCCCGTACAACTGGGTCCGCTCCAAGCGCGAACTGCACACCGTGCACCGCAACGTCGCCGGCTACACCACGCTCGTCTTCCCCTCGAAGCGCCTCTTCGTCCTCAACGCCTACTCCATGGGCGCCTGGGCCACCGGCACCAACACCGGCATCGCCATGTCCCGCATCGCCACCGTCAAGAACACCGGCCCGGACATCGACAAGATCATCGACACGCTGCGCCACTTCGGCCCGCGCTACGACTACCTCGTCACCGCCTACCCGCCGTTCCTCAAGCACCTCCGCGACCGCCTCGCCCGCGAGCACTGGTTCGTCACCGGCGACTACCGCCTCGCCGCCATGGTCGGCGGCGAAGGCATGACCGAGGCACTCCGCGACCACGTCGGCGACGTCTTCGGCAAGGTCCGCTCCGGCTACGGCGCCTCCGACCTCACCATCGGCATGGGCGGCGAAACCACCTTCACCGTCTGGCTGCGCCGCCTGATGCGCGACGACCCAGAGGTCCGCGCCGCCTTCCTCGGCGACGGCGAACAGCGGCTGCCCATGGTCTTCCAGTACAACCCGCTCGAGACCTACCTGGAGACGACGGACGACGGCGAGCTGCTCTGCACCATCAACTCCACCGCCGTCATGGCCCCCAAACTCCGCTACAACATCGGCGACGAGGCCGCGCTGCTCACCTTCCCCGACGTCTGGCGCACCCTCGAGCGGCTGGCGCACACCCGTCCTGGCCTGCTCGCCCGTGCCCGCGCCGCCGCCGACCGCGAACGCATGCGGCTCCCCCTGCTCTTCCTCTACGGCCGCGCCGACTCGACCGTCTCGTACATGGGCGCCAACATCTATCCCCAGGACGTGGAGTACGGCCTCTACGACGGCAACCCGCACGCCGCCCGTATCGAGAGCTTCTGCCTCGCCCTCGACGAGCGCCAGGACCTGGAGGCCCACCCGGTCGTCCACGTCCAGCTCCGCCCCGACGCGCACACCGCACCCGGCCTCGACACCGACCAGCTCGCCGCCCACTGCCGCGACGGCATCCTGCGCCACCTGGCCTCCTGCAGCCGCGACTTCGCCCAATCGCTCACCGAAGCCGAGTCCGCGGGCGCCGCGGCGGGCCAACTCGACGTACGCGTACACCCGTACGGCAGCGGCCCCTTCGCCACCACCTCAAAAAAGATCAAGAACACCTACCTGATACCTGCCGAGCGGAAGGCGGCCTGACCCCATGCGCAGCACCGACTTCTCCCGCACCCCCGCCCCCGGCAACGCCGGCGCCCTCTTCGTCGGCGCCACCCGCTACCGCGGCCCGCTCGCCCTTCTCTCCCTCGCCCCGCGCTGGCGCCGCCTCGTCCGCGAAATGCAGCGCATGCGCGGCTATGTCTGGCACCGCGTCTACTGGCGCCCGCCCTTCACCCTCGGCACCATCGCCTTCTTCACCGACCGCGACGAACTGCAGAAATTCGCCCGCACCTCCGCCCACCACGACCTCATGTGCTGGCTCACCGACCACGGCACCAAACGCGCCACCGGCGGCTACATCCGCATCTACACCGCCGACCCGCACGGCTACACCAACGGCATCTGGCGCGCCGAAGACGGCCGCCTCGGCCACATCGACACCTTCACGCCGCTCACGACCGAGCGCCGCACCCGGCCCGTACGGCACCGGAGCACGACATGACGACCACGACGACCAGCACCGGAACCACCCGCGTCACCACCCGCGCCCAGCTCCGCGCCTTCCTCGACCTGCCGCGCCAGCTGCACCCCCGCGACCGCTACGTGCCGATCCCGCACCCGCAGATCCGCGCCTGGCACCGCACCGGCGCCGCCGAACTCCACCTCGCCCACGACGCCTCCGGCCGCGCCACCGGCCGCATCTGCCTGCACCGGAACGACGCCTTCGACGCCAAACGGGGCGCGCGCCACCAGCTCTTCGGCCTGACGGAATTCACCGACGCCGAAACCGCCGGCCGCCTCTTCGCCCTGGCCGAACGCCACGCAGCGGCCGCCGGCGCCGACCGCCTCTTCGGCCCCGTCTCCCTCCTCCCCAACGAAACCGGCGGCGTCATCACCTCCGGCCACGACCACCGCGGCTTCGTCGACTCCGCCTGGAACCCGGCCCACTACCCGGCCGCCTACGCCGAACACGGCTTCACCCAGGCCTACCCCTCCGACACCTGGATCTGCGACCGCATCCAGCAGACCGACCCCGACGCCGCCTACCCCTTCGACGACACCCGCCTCACCACCGAAGGCCTCCGCATCCACCACGGCTCCCGCCGCCGCCTCACCGAACAACTCCCGCTGCTCCGCACCATGCTCAACGCCTCCTTCGCCCAACTCGGCTACTACACCCACCTCTCCGCCGCCCAACTCGCCGCCCAGACCGACGGCCTCACCCACCTCCTGGACGAACGACTCCTCCTCTACCTGACCAAGGACGACACCCCCATCGCCTTCGTCCTCGCCCTCCCCGACATCTCCGCCTTCCTGATGCGAACGGGCGGCCGCCTGACCCTCGCGGACCAACTGCACCTCCTCGCCACCCGCCACCACCACCGGCGCGAAGCCGTCCTCATCGTCAAAGGCACCATCCCCCAGCACCAAGGCCACGGCTACCTCACACTGCTCTCCCGCGAACTCCACCGCGGCCTGCGCACCGGCGGCTACGAAACCCTCCGCTCCACCTTCGTCGAGCGCACCAACCCCGCCTCGGCCGCCTCGTACCGCCCCATCGGCGGCCGCCCGCTGCACGGATACGCCTTCTACGAGAAACGGCTCACCCCATGACCCCGGGCTGGACCACCGCGCTACGCGACCTGGAACCC
>NZ_JAAKZV010000146.1 GCF_011044975.1 Streptomyces coryli
GTGGTGGGGGCGAGGATCGTAAGGTTCTAGGGTGCGCATTGACCTTCACGCCCATTCCACGGCCTCCGACGGCACCGATAGTCCTGCCGAGCTTGTTCGTAATGCTGCGGCTGCTGGGCTGGATGTCATTGCGCTCACCGATCACGACACCACCGGTGGCTATGCCGAAGCGGTGGCTGCGCTTGCTGGTGTTCGTGAGGGTCTGACCCTTGTGCCGGGTGCTGAGCTTTCCTGTCGGCTTGAGCCTGAGGGGGTGGGCCTGCACATGCTGGCCTATCTCTTCGATCCTGAGGAGCCCAATCTCAAGCGGGAGCGGGATCTTGTGCGCGATGATCGCGTGCGCCGGGCTCAGGTCATGACCGACAAGCTCATGGGGTTGGGTGTTCCGATCACCTGGGAGCGGGTGCAGCGGATCGCCGGTGATGGTGCGGTGGGGCGGCCCCATGTCGCCACTGCCATGGTCGAGGCGGGGGTTATCCGCTCGGTCGGTGATGCCTTTACCGCGGAGTGGATCGGTAATGGGGGGCGGGCGTATGCGGAGAAGCATGAGCTCGATCCGTATCGGGCCATCCGGCTGGTGAAGGCTGCCGGTGGGGTCACCGTCTTTGCGCATCCGCAGGCGGTCGCGCGTGGGCGCGTTGTCCCGGTTGACGTCATTGCGGAGCTTGCTGAGGCCGGGCTCGATGGCATTGAGGTCGATCACATGGATCACGATGACGACACCCGTAAGCGGCTCCGTGGGATGGCTGCCGAGCTCGGGCTGCTGGCTACCGGGTCCAGTGACTATCACGGGAGTCGCAAGGCGATCGGGCTCGGGGACAACACGACCGATCCTGAGGTTTATGCGGAGATCGTTCGGCGGGCTACGGGTGCTGAGCCGGTGCGTCGGTAAAAGCGGGATCAATCAGGCCTTAGGCTCTACGCGTGTTCGACCTAGCTCTCTTCGGGTCCGTCTTCGTCACCTTGTTCGTGATCATGGACCCTCCCGGTACGACCCCGATCTTCCTCGCGCTGACCAGCGGTCGGCCGCTGAAGGTGCAGCGCAAGATGGCGCTGCAGGCGGTGGTGGTGGCGTTCGGCGTGATCGCCGTCTTCGCCATCGGTGGGCAGCAGATCCTCGACTACCTGCACGTCTCCGTGCCGGCGCTGATGGTCGCGGGCGGGCTGCTGCTTCTGCTGATCTCACTGGATCTGCTCACCGGGAAGGCCGAGGAGCCGACGCAGACAAAGGATGTCAACGCCGCTCTCGTGCCCCTCGGGATGCCCCTGCTGGCCGGGCCAGGAGCGATCGTCACCGTAATCCTCGCCGTGCAGCGTGCGGATGGCGCGAGCCAGTTGGCCGCGGTGTGGGGGGCGATCGTCGCCATGCACCTCGTGCTGTGGCTGACGATGCGCTATTCGCTGCTGATCATCAAGGTGATCAAGGAGGGCGGTGTCGTCCTCGTGACCCGGCTCGCGGGCATGCTGCTTGCCGCGATCGCCGTGCAGCAGATTGCCAACGGCGTCACAGGCTTTATCGAGGCCGCCTAGCGGCCCCGCTCGATTCAGGCCGCGAAGCGGTCCTGCTCGGCCGGACGGATGTACAGACGCTGACCGGTCTCGGCCGCCTTCTGGACGATGCGTTCGACGGAGGCGGCGTCCACGACGGTCGAATCGACGGCTCGGCCGTCTATGTCGTCCAGGCGCACGATCTCGAAGTCCATGACTTCTCCCTTCGTCTCTCCAGCGTGATCGGTTTTCCTCCGTTCACAACAAGATGGCGGCACCAATCATTCCCTACGCTAAAGAAACTTTCTCGTTGGGAACGAACTCGGCGCTCTGACCAGCGCTGATGCCCGTAAGATCGGAAGCATGCACGACCGATTCGTCCGGATCCGCGGCGCCCGCGAGCACAACCTCAAGGCGGTCGACGCGGACATCCCGCGCGACGCCCTGGTCGCCTTCACCGGCGTCTCCGGCTCCGGCAAGTCCTCGCTCGCGTTCGGCACCCTCTACGCCGAGGCGCAGCGGCGCTACTTCGAGAGCGTCGCCCCGTATGCCCGCCGCCTCATCCACCAGGTCGGCGCACCCCGGGTCGAGGAGATCAGCGGCCTGCCGCCCGCCGTCGCCCTCCAGCAGCAGCGTGGGGCGCCCACCTCGCGCTCCTCGGTCGGCACCCTCACCACCCTCTCCAACTCGCTTCGCATGCTCTTCTCCCGTGCCGGTGAGTACCCGCCGGGCGCTGATCGACTCGACTCCGATGCCTTCTCCCCGAATACGGCCGTGGGCGCCTGCCCGGCATGCCATGGGCTCGGGCGGGTGCATGAGGCGACAGAGGCGTCGCTGGTCCCGGACCCGTCGCTGACGATCCGGGAGGGCGCCATCGCTGCCTGGCCCGGGGCCTGGCTGGGCAAGAATCTCCGGGACATTCTCGATGCGCTCGGTTACGACATCGACCGGCCCTGGCGCGAGCTGTCGCCGGCGGAGCGGGAGTGGATCCTCTTCACCGACGAGCAGCCTGTCGTCACCGTCCATCCGGAGCGGGAGGCGCATCGCATCCATCGCCCGTACCAGGGCACGTATCAGAGCGCCAAGCGCTATGTGCTGCACACCTTCGCCGATTCCAAGAGTGAGGCGCTGCGTCGGCGGGCTGAGTCCTTCCTGGTCAGCGCCGACTGTCCGGAGTGCGGTGGGCGGCGGCTCGGGCGCGACGCGCTCGCCGTGCGGTTCGGGGGGCGGGATATCGCCGAGCTCGCGGCGATGCCGGTGGCGGGTCTTGGGGAGCTGCTGGGGAAGGCGGCCGCGGGGCCCGACGATGAGGCGGCGACGCTGCTTGCCCGCGACCTCGTCGCCCGTATCGAGGTGCTCGGCGAGCTCGGGCTCGGCTACCTGAGCATGGACCGCGCCACACCTACGCTCTCCACCGGCGAACTGCAGCGGCTGCGGCTCGCCACCCAGCTGCGGTCCGGGCTGTTCGGGGTCGTCTACGTGCTCGACGAGCCGTCCGCCGGGCTGCATCCCGCCGACGGGGAGGCGCTGCTCGGCGTCCTGGGGCGGCTGCGGGAGGCGGGCAACTCGCTCTTCGTCGTCGAGCACGACATGGATGTCGTACGGCAGGCCGACTGGATCGTGGACGTCGGACCGCGGGCCGGGGAGCACGGCGGCGAGGTGCTCTACAGCGGGCCGGTGGCGGGGCTGGCGGACGTGGAGGCTTCGCGGACGCGCGGGTTCCTTTTCGAGGGGGAGCGGGTCAGCGAGCGGCGTACGGAGCTCCGGGAGCCGGCGGAGTGGCTGCGGCTGCGCGGGCTCACCCGCCACAATCTGCGGGGCCTCGACGTGGACGTGCCGCTCGGGGTCTTCACCGCGGTGACCGGGGTGTCGGGTTCGGGGAAGTCGACGCTGGTCGGCGAGATCGCGGATCGGGCGACGGGAGTGGTGGACCGTCTTGTCCAGGTCGACCAGAAGCCGATCGGTCGTACGCCGCGCTCCAATCTCGCCACCTACACCGGCCTCTTCGACACTGTGCGCAAGGTCTTCGCCGCGACCGAGGAGGCGAAGGCGCGTGGCTTCACGGCCTCGCGGTTCTCTTTCAATGTCGCCGCCGGGCGGTGTCCCGCCTGCCAGGGGGAGGGCTTCGTTTCGGTCGAGCTGCTCTTCCTGCCGGGGACGTACAAGCCGTGCGAGGAATGCGGCGGGACCCGCTACAACGCGGAGACGCTCTCGGTCCGCTACCGCGGCGCGACCATCGCGGACGTGCTCGATCTGACGGTCGACGCCGCCGCCGACTTCCTCGCCGATGTGCGGCCGGCGGCGCGCAGCCTGGGCACCTTGCAGGAGGTCGGGCTCGGGTATCTGCGGCTGGGGCAGCCGGCCACCGAGCTCTCCGGCGGGGAGGCGCAGCGGATCAAGCTGGCGGCGGAGCTGCAGCGGGCGCATCGCGGGCACACGCTGTATCTGCTCGACGAGCCGACGACCGGGCTGCATCCGGCGGATACGCAGCTGCTGCTGCGGCAGTTGCACGGGCTGGTCGACGCGGGGAACTCGGTCGTGGTCGTGGAGCACGACATGGGCGTGGTCGCGGGCGCGGACCGGGTGATCGACCTGGGGCCAGGCGGTGGTGCGGAGGGTGGCCGGGTGGTCGCGGCCGGCACGCCGGCGGAGGTGGCGCGGTCGGCGGACAGCCGGACGGCGGCGTATCTGCGGCGGTGTCTGTGATGCCCGTATCGGGAAACTGTCAGCACCTAAACCCCAGTTGAGGTTCGGCTAGCCTGGGGGCATGATCCAGCACCACCTCTCCCCTGAGGCCACCGAAGCCACCATCGGCGAGCTGGCCGACCGCAGCGGCGTCCCGCATTCCGCGCTGCGGTTCTACGAGCGGGAAGGGCTGATCAGCAGCCGCCGCACCAGCGGCAACCAGCGCCGCTACAGCCGCGACACCCTCCGCCGCGTCGCCTTCATCCGCGCCGCCCAGCGCGTCGGCATCCCGCTCGCGGACATCCGCGACGCGCTCGCCCTCCTCCCGGAGGAACGCACGCCGACCCGGGAGGACTGGGCCCGGCTCTCGGAAAACTGGCGCGACGAACTCAACGACCGCATCAGCCGCCTGGAACGCCTCCGCGACAACCTCACGCTGTGCATCGGCTGCGGCTGCCTGTCCATCGACGCGTGCGCCCTGGCGAACACGGGCGACCGGCTGGGCGAGCGGTTCGGGCCGGGGGCCCGGGGGCTGTAGCCGCGGCTGTGCCCGTGGCGGGCAGCCCTGTGGTGGCCCTGAGCCCGCCGCCGGCGGCCTTGTAGCCTCGCCGTATGAGCAAGCCGCCCTTCCTCGCCCTCCCGGCCGGGGCCGCCGCCGTCCGGCTCGACACCGATCGCGGCGCCTTCGCCGCCCTCGACGCCGGTACGGGCCGGAGCGGGACCGCGCTGCTCATCCCGGGTTTCACCGGGTCCAAGGAAGACTTCCTCGCGCTGCTTCCGCCGCTCACCGAGGCCGGTTACCGCGTCGTCGCGGTGGACGGCCGCGGCCAGTACGAGACGCCGGGCGCGGACGACGACGAGGCGGCGTACGCGCAGGACGCCCTCGCCCGCGACCTCCTCGCCCAGGCCGCCGCCTTGAGCGACGGCGGCCCGCTGCACCTCCTCGGCCACTCCCTCGGCGGCCACATCTCCCGCGCCGCCGTCCTCCTCGACCCGTCCCCCTTCGCCTCCCTCACGCTGATGAGCTCCGGCCCCGCCGCCGTGGCGCAGGGCCAGCAGGAGCGCCTGAAGCTGCTCACCGACGCGCTGCGCACGATGCCGATGGAAGACGTCTGGCAGGCCATCCGCGCCCTCGACCCGCCGGAGGCCGCGGACGAACGGACCCCCGACGACGTCAGCGCCTTCCTCCACCGCCGCTGGCTGGGCACCCGCCGCGCGCAACTCCTGGCCACCGCCCGGCAACTGGCCACGGCCCCCGACCGCACGGACGAGCTCACGCCCGTACCGCTGCCGAAGCACGTCCTGTCAGGAGCGGTGGACTACGCCTGGCCGGTCCACCTCCTGGACGAGATGGCACAGCGCCTGGGGGCCCGCCGGACGGTGATCGCGGGCGCGGAACACTCCCCGAACGCGGAACAGCCGGCCGAGACGGCCGCGGCCCTGGCGGACTTCTGGACGGAGAGCGCGGCGTCGTAGGGTGCCGTTCATGCCGAGTAGCCAATGGACGTACAACCTGGCCACGGAGCCCAAGGGTCCACCGCACAAGGTGTCCCGCCGCCTTGGCCCGGACACCGGGCACACCGTCGGCTGGCTGGTGCGGATCATGGACCCCGGCAGCGACTTCCGCATCGAGGACGTCGACTTCAAGCCGATCGCGCACCTGACGGCCGAACGGGACGGCAAGCGCCACTCCGTACACCGCATCGATGACGAGCACGGCGCGCTGCTCGCCCGCATCACGCGGCGAAGGCGCCGCTTCCGGCGAACGGTGTGGGAGATCCAGCCCGCGGCCGGTCCCGCGGTGCGTGCCGTCAGGGGGCGGCTGGTGTGGTGGGCGGTGTGGCTGGCGTATCTGCCGGTGAATGTGCTGATCGGCGCCATCCCCGCGCTACTGCTGGACGACGACGCCTGGGTCGGCACCCCGCGCCGCCTGATCTGGCGCGACAGCTCGCACCGGGCACACATCACGTACCGCGGCGTCGCCGACGAATTCCAGGTCCATGAGGAGGGCTGGGACCCGCGCCTCGTATCCGCACTGGTCGGAATCCACGCCCTTCTGGACCCACCGACGGACGAGAACAACCGCCGCATGTAGCCCACCCCAAAACGCAACCACCCGCCCGTTGCTCCGTGCGACTGGGCGGGTGGAGTTGTGCTCGGGGCCGCCGGCCCCGCCCGACCGACCGGAGACAGCAACGGGAAGCACCGGCTATCCGCATTGCGCGGGCCGGCGTCACCCGGATGGCGTCGCCGCCGCTGCGCGCCGCAGCGCCCGCGGGCTCAATTGAGGTGAAGGCACACCGACGAAGTTGAGCCGAGGTACGGCGTCCGATGTCCGCAGCACCGCAGTCCGCCCAGCCGCACGCACACCCCGGGGGCGACGACGCCTCCCGCGCTCTCGCCGACATCGCCCGCCGCCTGGGGACCGCCGCCGGCGCCGTACGCGACGCCGGCCGGACCGTCACCGCCGTCGCCACCGACCCCCGCCTCGCCGCCACCGCGCTGCGGCACCCGCGCACCGGCCGCCCCGCGGCCGCCGCCCTGCGGCGCGCCCTCACCGATCCCGACGGCCTCGGTTACGCCCCCGACGGCGGCCGCGCCGGGCGCGCCGCCCGGCTCGCCGGCGTGCTGCGCGGGCGCGAGAGCCTCGCCGTCACCATGGCCGTCACCGCGCTGAAGCTGCGTATCGACCTGTGCGCCCTGCGCCACCCCGAGCTGCGCGACGCGGACGGGCCCGTACGGAAGCTGCTCGACGCCGTCGAGCGCGACCAGCACGTCGAGGCGATGCGGATCTACCGCGACGCCGTGCGCACCGAGGGCGGCGAGAAGGTGCTCGCCACCCTCGCCCCCGCCTTCGCCGAAATCGCCGCCTGGAATGCCCTCGTCGACGAGAACCCGCTGAACGACCGCGGCGCCTGGGACGTGGTCACCGGCCGCATGGACGGCTACGGCGTGGTCGTCGGCACGTCCGGCGCCCTGTGGGAGCTCCTCGACCGCGGCCGGGGCCGTGCGCAACGCATCGAACCCGGCGTCGGCCTGCTCGCCGTCATCGACCGCTGCAACGTCTCCGTCACCGACCACCTGCGCTGCCTCTCCGCCGTCGGCACCACCGGGCGCCTCATTGTGCAGCGGCGCACCGGCCCGGACGGCAGTCCGCGCTATCTGGTGCTGCTCGCCGGGATGGCGGCCGGCAACCCGGACAATCAGTCCCCGCAGGACCTCGTCGGCGCCGTGCACGCGGTGTCGGCGGCACGCACCCCGTACAGCCGGGCGGTGATCCGGGCGCTGAAGCAGGCCGGGATCGAGAAGGGCGCCAAGATGGCGCTCGTCGGGCACAGTCAGGGCGGCATCACCGCCATGAACGTGGCCGGTGCGCGGGCGGTCAACGAGGCGTTCGAGATCACGCACGTCGTGGCGATCGGCTCCCCGATCGACTACAAGCGTCCGTACGACCCGCGCACCCAGGTCGTCAGCCTCGTCAACGAGCACGATGTGGTGCCCGCGCTGGAGGGCCGCAGTCCGTACTCCGTCCTTCCGCTGCCCGCCGAGTGGCTGGAGTTCACCTGGTTCGACGACAGCCACACCTTCCCGCAGTGCCACAACGCGCTGATCTACGCGGACAACCTCGACCGGCTGGTGCCGGAGGCCCGCGACCGGGTGGACGAGCTGCTCGCCGACTACCACGGGCCGGTCGAGGCGACGTTGCTCTTCCGGCTGTTCGACCGCTGACGCAGGAGCCGCACCATGGACACCGAGCCCCGCCCCGGCACCCGCCACCCGTCCCGGCTCGAGGCGGCCGAGGCCGCGCTGCTGGCCCGGCTGGCGCGCGGGCGGGAGTGGCATGAACTCCCGCTGCCGCTGGGCCTGATGAGCCTCAAGGCGCTGCGCGAGGAGCTGCGCCGCGAGAATCTCCTCGATACGGCCGGAGCGGGCGGCGAGGCGCAATCGCATCACGCGGCGGCGGAGCTGCCCCCGTACCGGACGTACGACGGCCGGAATTACGACCCGCGGGACGCCGGCATGGGGCGGGCGGGGACGCGCTTCGATCGCAATGTGGCGCTGGGGCTCACCCGTCCCGAGGACGAGCACGGCGGGCTGATGTCGCCGTCGCCGCGCGAGGTCAGCCGGGCGCTGCTGGCCCGTAACGGGGGCTTCAAGCCGGCGCCGACGCTTAACATGCTGGCCGCGGCGTGGATCCAGTTCCAGAACCACGGCTGGTTCAGCCACGGCGACAACACCACCGACGACCCGCTGGAAGTGCCGGTCGCCGACGGCGACGACTGGCCGCAGTGCCCGATGACCGTGCGCCGCACCCGCCACGACCCGGTGCCGCACGACGACCCCGACCGGCCGCCGACGTACGAGTGCACGACCACGCACTGGTGGGACGGCTCGCAGATCTACGGCTCCGACGAGGCCCGCTGCCGCTCGCTGCGTACGGGCGAGGGCGGCAGGCTCGCGGTCGGGGACGACGGCCGGCTGCCGGACGAGACCCGGCCGGGGCTCTCGGGCGTCGACCTGACGGGCTTCAGTGACAACTACTGGGTTGGCCTGTCGATGCTGCACACGCTCTTCGCCAAGGAGCACAACGCCATCTGCGACCGGATCCGCTCGGCCCACCCGACCTGGGACGACGAGCGGCTCTTCCATACGGCTCGGTTGGTCAACTCGGCCGTCATGGCGAAGATCCACACGGTGGAGTGGACCCCAGCGGTGATCGGCCACCGCACCTCGCGGGCGGCCATGCACCTGAACTGGTACGGCGCGCTGCCCGCGAAGGTGCGCGGCAGGGTGCGGCGGCACGGGACGGGCGAGATGGTGTACGGCATCCTCGGCTCGCCGATGGAGCACCACTCGGCGCCGTTCTCGATGACCGAGGAATTCGTCACCTGCTATCGCCTGCATCCGCTGATCAGGGACGAGTACGAGATCTCCTCGCACCGGACCGGCGAGGCGCTCGGCAGCGTCGGCTTCGAGCCGATGCAGGGGCTGGCCACCCGCGCCTCGGTCGCGCGGTGGGGCTGGTCCGATCTCTTCTACTCCTTCGGCCGGCTCAACCCGGGCGACATCACGCTGCACAACCACCCCGACGGGCTGCGGGCGCTGCGCCGGGTCACGGGGGAGTTCGTCGATCTGGGGACGGTGGACGTGCTGCGTGACCGGGAGCGCGGGGTGCCGCGGTACACGGCCTTCCGGGAGGCGATGCACCGGCGCCCGGTGGGCTCGTTCGAGGAACTGACGGGCGGGGACGCGGGACTGGCGGCGGAGCTGGCGGAGGTGTACGACGGCCGGCTCGACCGGGTCGACACGATGGTCGGCATGTACGCCGAGCCGCGGCCCCCGGGATTCGCCTTCAGCGACACGGCCTTCCGGGTCTTCGTGCTGATGGCGTCGCGGCGGCTGAAGAGCGACCGCTTCTTCACGGACGACTACCGGCCCGAGGTGTATACGGCCGAAGGGCTCGAGTGGGTGGACAGGACCGGCATGCGCGAGGTGCTGCTGCGCCATCACCCGGAGCTGGCGCCGGCGCTGGCCGGGGCGAAGAACGCGTTCGCGCCGTGGACATCGGTGCGGTGAAGGAGACAGCCGTGGAACGACAGCAGCCGTGGTCCGAGTCCGTGCTGGAGCAGGCGCGGGTGCTGCGGGAGCAGGGGGAGTCGCTGCGCGAGTGCCGGCAGGCGCTGCCGCGCGGGTCCGAATCCGGGACCTATGCGCGGGACTTGGAGGGGGAGCTGGCGGCGCAGGCGGAGCGCTGCGATGCCGCGGCCGCGTCGCTGGAGACGGCGGGAGAGGCGCTGGCAGCGCACGAGGCGGTGCTGCGGGAGCGCCGGCGGCGCTGAACTGCCGCTATTTCCCGGAGGATTCGCCATAGCGGGTGGCGATCGCGGTGCCACGGTCGCGCAGGGAGTCGCGCAGCCACTGCGGGGACAGCGCCTCCGCGTTCGTACCGAGGTGCCACAGCGCCCATTCGGCGTGGCGCCGGTCCTGGAAGGTGACCTCCAGCCGCAGCCGGCCGTCCGCGTCGGCTTCCTCGGCGAGGACGGCCAGCGCGGTCCCCACCAGGTCCGCCCGTCGCGCCGGCTCCACCCGCGCCAGCACGGTGACTTGGTCGCCGCCGGTACGGAAGCGGGTGCTGCGCTCCTGCCACGCCCGGTCCAGATCGACCCGGTCGGGCCGCCGCGCCGGTTCCGTGAGCTCCTCGGCGGCCAGGATGCGGGACAGCCGGTAGGTGCGGTCCGCGCCGGACCTGGTGGCCAGCAGGTAGCTCTGGCCGCCCGCGGTGACCAGGCCGACCGGGTCCACCGTGCGCCACTTCGGGGCCTGGTCCGCGGCCGCGTACCGGATGCGCAGCCGGTGGCCGGCGAGGACCGCGCGCCGGACCTCGGCCCCGATCGCGTCGGGCACCTCCTCGGCGGTCAGCCGGCGCGCGAGGAGATCGGTCTCCGGGTCGATGAGCAGGCGCTGCGCCGCGCCCGCGGCGGTCGCCCGGTAGCTCTCCGGGAGCGCGTCGATCACCTTGCGCATCGCCGAGGCGAGCGCCGGGCCGAGGCCGAACGCCTGCGCGCCGCGCCGCGATCCGGCCACCAGCAGGGCGAGGGCCTCGTCGTGGTTCAGCCCGGTGAGCTCCGTATGGAAGCCGGGCAGCAGCGCGAAGCCGCCGTGGCGGCCGCGCTCGGCATAGACCGGGACGCCGGCCGCGGACAGCGCCTCGATGTCGCGCAGCACAGTGCGGGTGGACACCTCGAGCTCGCGGGCCAGCGCGGTCGCGGACATCCGGCCGTGCTGCCGCAACAGCAGCACCAGCGATACCAGGCGGTCACCGCGCATGCGGAAACTCTACGGGAATACGTGACACAGGATGTCGTATATATCTTGCGAGGCTTGCCCACATGACGAAAGCAGCGGCCAATGAGCCGAATGACCTGGGCAGATACTTCATCGAGCGGGCGAACGCGGGCGACGTCGACGGGCTGGTGGCATTGTATGAGCCGGACGCCGTACTGGCGTTCCCGCCGGGCAGCCTCGCGACCGGACACGCCGAAATCCGCAAGGTCTACGAGCAGTTCGTCGCCGCCGCGCCGGTGCTCTCGCCGGGCCGGCAGCACCCGGCGCTGGTGACCGGCGACCTGGCGCTGACGTCCACCACGCTGGACAACGGCGACATGACCGTCGAGATCGCCCGCCGCCAGCCGGACGGGTCGTGGCTGTGGGTGGCGGACCAGCCGTAGCGGGAGGTGTCAGGTCAGCGGGCCGTCAGGCGCAGCCGCGTCGCCGTGGAGTCGCACGACAGGGGCAGCGGGCGCCTGGGCGACAGCCGCGGGCTCAGCAGCGTCACGTCGGCCCGCTCCAGCACCCGGGAGACGAACGAGGCCGCCAGCAGCACCCCGACATTCGTACCCGCGCACATCGCCTCTCCCCGGCTGAACGGGCAGACCGCCAGGTCCCGCTCCGCCGGCCCGTCGTCCAGCCACTCCTCCGGCGCGAACCGGTCGGCGTAGGTCAGTCGCACCCGGTCCCGGTTGTGGAACAGCGTCGGGATCGTCACCCCGATCCCACCCGGCACGGCGTGGCCGCCCAGTGTCACCGGCGCCGTCGTCTCCCGCATCAGCGCCGCCACCGGCGGCCACAGCCGCGCCGCCTCCTGCACGCACGCGCGGGTGTACGGCATCCCCCGCGGGTCTGCCGCCGCCTCCGCGCGCACCCGCTCCCGCTGCTCGTCGTGCGTCGCGAGCAGGGCCAGGCCCATCGTCGCGGCGCCGCGCACCACCTGCATAGCCATCAGCCAGTGCACCACCTGGGCGTCCGGCTTGGTGTCAGAGGTCTGCGGGGCCTCGGCGAACAGCGCCGCGACCGACCGGGGTTCGGCGGCGGCGAGGTGGCCGCGCAGGCGGGAGTTGAGCTGCGCCAGCGCCTGCGTGATCTCCTGCGCCTTCCACTTGCGCAGGCCCACCCAGTTGGCCTCGCCGGTGACGACGCCGAGCAGCCGGCTGAGCTCCTCGTCGTCGGCCGCGCGGTCGCCGAGGACGACGCGGCGGCCGATCCGGTTCATGGCGGCGATGGTGGCGTCGTAGTCCAGGACCGTGCTGCCGCCGGTGGCGAGCAGCCGGTCCGCCTCCTCGGCCGCCACCGCGGCGAAGCGTTCGGCGTACGGGTGGAAGCGCTCGCGCGCGGCCAGCACGTACTCGTTGAAGGCCCTGCGGTCGTGCCGCAGCGGGCCGTTGGTGACGACCAGCGCGTCCGGCTGGATGCCGCCGAAACCGCGCACCTTGTCGCCGGTACCGACCGCCCAGACGTCGACCGGGCCGCCCAGCACCTCCGTGACATCGCCGGGATCGAGCACCAGCACCGACGGGCCACCCAGCGCGCGCACCCGCAGCGGGGCGCCGGCGTAGCGCTCGCGCAGGTCGTACAGCAGCTCCATGGAGCGCCGCGCCTGGTCGAGGTGCAGCCCCGCGTCCCGCATCCGGGGGCGGGGCTTGAACACGCCGTTCAGCAGCACGGGCCCGTAGAAGAGGGCGAGCAGCCGGGCGTTCTCCGCCGGGGTCACCGACGGCAGCGGGCGGGCGGCGGCGTCGGTGCCGCCCGTGGGCGGGGCGGCTTCGGTGGCGGTCATGCGGCGAGCACCTTCCCGGGGTTGAAGAGGCCCTCGGGGTCGAGGGCGCGTTTGACGTCCTGCTGCAGGCGCAGCTCACGCGGCTCCAGCTCGCGGGCGAGCCACTCGCGCTTCAGCGTGCCGACGCCGTGCTCGCCGGTGATGGTGCCGCCGAGTTCGAGAGCGGCCGCCATGATCGCGTCGTACGCCTCGCGGGCGCGGCGCATGGCGTCCGGGTCGGTCTTGTCGAAGATGACGGAGGGGTGGAGATTGCCGTCGCCCGCGTGCCCGATCGTCGATACGTAGAGGCCGTACTGCTCGGCGATGTCGTCGATCCTGTCGATCAGGACGGCCAGTTGGGCGCGCGGCACGGCCACGTCCTCCACGAAGGACGCGATCTCGCCGGGCATCTTCTTCGCCTGCTCGGTGAGCGCCGGCAGCACCAGCCGGCGGGCCTCGAGGATCTCGTGCGCCTGCTCGGCGTTCTCCGCGGCGGTGGCGGCGAGGGCCCCGGCCTGCTCGCAGAGCGCCGCCATCTCCTTGATACGGGCCGCCGCGTCCGGTGCGTCGCTCGCCACGATCAGCGTGGCGGCCGCGCCCGGCGGCAGCAGCGGATGGCCGAGCTCGGCGATGGCCTCGCTGGTGCGCCGGTCCAGCAGCTCCAGCGCCGAGGGAGTGTGGCCGGCCTCGGTGATGCCGCCCACGGCCGCGCCCGCGGCGGTCGCCGACGGGAAGGTGGCGAGGAGCGCGAGCGCCTCGCCGTGCGGCGGGCGCAGGGCGAGGGTGGCCTCGACGATGACGCCGAGGGTGCCCTCGGAGCCCACGAACAGGTGGGTCAGGTCGTAGCCCGCGACGCACTTCACCGTACGGCGGCCGACCTTGACCAGCTCGCCGTCGGCGAGGACGACGGACAGGCCCATGACGTAATCCGCGGTCACGCCGTACTTCACGCAGCACAGGCCGCCCGCGCCGGTGGCGATGTTGCCGCCGATCGTGCAGGTCTCCCAGGAGGCGGGGTCGGGCGGGTAGAAGAGCCCTTGTTCCGCCACCGCCTTGGCCAGCTCCGCGGTACGGACGCCGGGTTCGCAGCGGACCAGGCGGTTGGCCTTGTCGATCTCCAGGACGCGGTCCATCTTCAGCAGCGAGAGGACCACGCCGCCCTCGATGGCATTGCCGCCGCCGGCCAGACCGGTACGGGAGCCCTGCGGCACGATCGGGACGCGGTGCGCGGCACAGGCCCGTACGACCGCCTGCACCTGCTCGACGGTGGTGGGCGAGACGACCGCGGCGGCCCGGCCCGCCTCGCCGAAGGGGGCGGCGTCCTCGCGGTGGGCGAGGACGGTCTCCTCGTCGTCGAGCACCAGCCCGGCGGGGAGCGCGGCGCGCAGGTCGGCGAGGAGAGCGGCGGCGGGGGCGGGCTTGGTCGGGGCAGACACGACTCCTCCAAAGGGAGCTACAGAACGGGGAGTTCGGAGGTGATGGGGACCTCGATGAGGACCGGACCGGTGTCGCGCGGCCCGGTGGTGGCGGCGCGTACGAGGCCGGTGACATCCGCGGGGGTGTCGGCGCGGTGGGCGGTGACGCCGTAGCCGCGGGCGAGGGCGCACAGGTCGAGGCCGGGGATGTCGAGGGCGGGGACGCCGGGGGTCTTCTCGAAGCCGGCGAACCACTTGAGGATCGCGTACTCGTGGTTGGCCGGGATGACGAAGGTGACGGGGACCCGGTAGGCGGCGGCGGTCCAGAGGGCCGTGATGGCGTACTGCGCGGAGCCGTCGCCGATCACCGCGACCACCGGGCGGTCAGGGGCGCCGAGTTGGGCGCCGACAGCGGCGGCGAGGCCGAAGCCGAGGCCGCCGCCGGTGGTCATGAGGAAGGAGTTGGGGGCGGAGATGGGGATGTGGGCGCGGAACGCCTGGATGTTGGAGGGGGATTCATTGACCCAGAGGGTGTTGGCGGGGGCGCCGGCGGCGACGGCTGCCATGAGGGCGGAGGCCGGCATGGCGGGGGCTGCCGCCGGGTCGTCGTCGGAGTCGGGCGCGGCGTTCGTACGGGGGCCTGCACCGGCATCCGTGCCGGATCCGGCACCCGGTCCCGTACCGCCGGATCCGGCACCCGATCCGGTACCGCCGGACCCGTCGCCCTCCGGCGCCGGAGCGCCCGGCGCGGGCCGCGGCGGCACCGGCCGCTCCGGCACCAACTCCGCCAGCGCGGTCAGCGTCGGCCGCAGCCCCGCCACCACCGCGTCCCCGGCGGGCGCGCGGGCCGCCTCCGCCGGGTCGCTGGTCAGCAGCACCAGCTCGGCGCCGGGCGGGAGCACCGGGCCCGGCACGTACGGGTAGTAGCGGAAGACCGGGGCGCCGCACACCACCACCAGGTCGTGCCCGGTCAGCGCCTGCGCCAGCGGGGCCAGGGCCGGTGGCAGCACACCGCGGAAGTGCGGATGGTTCTCCGGGAAGCCGACCCGGCCCTCGATGGGCGAGGCCCACACCGGCAGCCCGGCCTTCTCGGCCAGCGCCACCGCCGCGTCCCAGGCGCCCTCGCCGTCGACCGAACCGCCGGTCACGAGCACGGGGTTGGCGGCGGCGGCGATCCGCTCGGCCAGCCGCGCGACCGCATCGGCGGAAGCCGCCGACTCCCCGTCGGTGCGCCGTCCGGTGACGGCCCGCGCCGCCTCGGCGGCAGCGCCGTCCAGCTCCACGTCGAAGTCGTCCATCGGCAGCGATACGAACACCGGCCCCCGCGGCGGCGTCATCGCCGTGTGCAGTGCGCGGGCCAGCGCGGCCGGCACGTCCTGCGGCCGGGGCGGCTCGTACGCGAACTTCACCGCCGGGCGCGGCAGGGCCGTCGGATCGGCGTTGGTGAGCAGCGCCTCCATGGTCATCATGGCGCGGACCTGCTGGCCCGCGGTGATGACCAGGGGAGTGTGGTTGGAGGCGGCGGTGACGATGGCGCCCATGGCGTTGCCCACGCCGGGGGCGGTGTGCAGGTTGACCAGCGCGGGCCGCCCGGTGGCCTGGGCGTAGCCGTCCGCGAGGCCGGTGACGACGGCCTCCTGCAGCCCGAGGACGTACCGGAGGTCGTCGGGGAAGTCGCGCAGGAACGGCAGCTCGGTGGAGCCCGGATTGCCGAAGACCGTCGTCAGCCCATGAGCACGGAGGAAGTCCAGCACGGCGGTACGGACGGTATGCGGCATACGTCCACCTTGCCTGCGGGCCGGAGGCCGCGCTGCCGGGGACTACTCCGTCCGAGGCGCCCGCCGCGCGCTTTCCGGACAGCCGCCTTCGCTCACGCCCCCGTCTTCGGGACGGCCTTCTTCACCGCCCCGGCGAGGTCGGTCAGCGGATCGACCTCGGGCGCGTACTTGCTGGGCACCCGCACCTCCACGAACGCCTTCCGCTTCAGCGCGGTGAAGAGATAGCCGTCGTCCTGCTGCTCCAGCAGCCACTGCACCCCGTTCACCTCCACCGACTCCGCGGTCGGGTTGTAGTGTGCTGTGCCTGGCGTCAGCACCTTCGGCCGGGGCACCCCGCAGCGCAGCGCGATCGCCGGGTCGCCCCAGGCGGCGGTGTAGTCGGACTCCGGCTCCGCGTCGCGCCGCTGCTGCCCGTCCGCGCTCTTGGGCAGCGCCTCCGCCAGCGCCTCGCAGGCGCTCGCGGCGGCGCCGGCGGGCTTCGGCGGCTCGACCTCCGCCGAGGACGAGCAGGCGGCAGCGGCCGCGAGGACGAGACCGGCAGCGGTACGGAGCAGGACCGGTGGGGCGTAACGCTTCACCGGGCGAGCATACGGGGGCTCAAATATGGACGACCGGACAGGTCAGGGTGCGCGTAATGCCCTCCACCTGCTGGACTTTCGCGACCACCAGGCGGCCGAGATCGTCGACGGTGTCGGACTGCGCGCGCACGATCACGTCGTACGGACCTGTCACATCCTCGGCCTGGAGCACTCCGGGGATTTTCGCGATCACCTCGGCCACCGCGGAGGCCTTGCCGACTTCTGTCTGGATCAGGATGTAGGCCTGTACCACGGGTCCTCCAGGAGGCGGCTACGAGGATCATGCAAGAGGGGGGAGCCCACGCTATCGCGTAGCGGGCAGCGGACGGGAGCCCTGTGCGGGCTGCCAAGGGCGACACCGCATTCCGTTAAGTTGACGACAATGGCATCCGACAGGAGCGCGGCGGGGCTCGAGCGATTGGGCACCATGGGTGCGGCAGGACGCAGGACTCGGGAGGACATACGGTGAAGGGCACTGTGGGAGAGCTTGGCGAGTTCGGGCTGATCCGCGAGCTCACCTCCCGGCTCACCACCACCCCGGCCGTCCGGCTCGGCCCCGGCGACGACGCCGCCGTGATCACTGCGCCCGACCGTCGGGTGGTGGCCAGCACGGATGTGCTGATCGAGGGCCGGCACTTCCGCCGCGACTGGTCCACGGCCTACGACGTGGGCCGCAAGTCCGCCGCCCAGAACCTCGCCGACATCGCCGCGATGGGCGCCGTCCCGACCGCCCTGCTCCTCGGCCTGGTGGTCCCCGCCGAGCTGCCGGTGACCTGGCCGGCCGAGCTGATGGACGGCCTGCGCGACGAGGCCCAGGTCGCCGGAGCGGCCGTGGTCGGCGGCGATGTGGTCCGCGGCGATGTGATCACCATCGCGATTACGGCCCTGGGCGACCTCCAGGGCCACGACCCGGTGACGCGGTCGGGCGCCCGCCCGGGCGACGTGGTCGCGGTGACCGGCTGGCTCGGCTGGTCGGCGGCGGGTCATGCCGTGCTGTCGCGGGGCTTCCGCTCACCCCGCGCCTTCGTGGAGGCGCACCGCAGGCCGGAGCCCCCGTACCAGGCGGGCCCGGCGGCGGCCGGCCTGGGCGCCACCTCGATGACGGACATCAGCGACGGCCTGGTCGCCGACCTCGGCCACGTGGCGGAGTCGAGCAAGGTCCGTATCGACCTGCACGCCGCCGCCTTCGACATCCCCACCCAGATGTCCGACATCGGCAAGGCGGTGGGAGTCGACCCGCTCCAGTGGGTACTCACCGGCGGCGAGGACCACGCGCTGGTCGCCACCTTCCCGCGCGGCCGGCAGCTCCCGGCCCGCTGGCGGGTGATCGGCGAGGTACAGGCCATGTCGGCGACACCGCAGGTGACCGTGGACGGCAAGCCCTGGCTGGCCGCGGGCGGCTGGGACCACTTCGGGAGCGACGAATGACGGCTCAGGCACCGCCCCGGGTACTGACGGTGGCCGGCTCGGACTCCGGCGGCGGTGCCGGCATCCAGGCCGACCTGAAGACGATGCTGGCGCTCGGCGCCCACGGCATGAGCGTGCTGACGGCGGTGACGGCCCAGAACTCCCTCGGCGTCCAGGGCGCCTGGCCGCTCCCGGCCGAGGCGGTCGAGCGGCAGTTCCGCAGCGTCGTGGACGACATCGGCGTCCAGGCCCTCAAGACCGGCATGCTGGCGTCGGCGGAGCTGGTGGAGACGGTGGCGGGCCTGCTGTCGTCCGTAGCCGCGCCGGTGGTGGTCGACCCGGTGGGCGTCTCGAAGCACGGCGACTCCCTGCTGGCGACGGAGGCCCTGGACGCGGTCCGTACGAAACTCCTCCCGGCGGCGACGGTCGCGACCCCGAACCTGGACGAGGTGGCACAGCTCACAGGCGTACGGGTGTCCGGCGAGGCGGACATGCGCCGGGCGGCAGCGGCGATGCTCGCCTTCGGCTCGCAGTGGGTCCTGATCAAGGGCGGCCACCTGCCGTCCTCGGACGACGCGCTGGACCTGCTGACGAACGGCACGGAAGAGCATTGGCTCCGGGCCCCGCGACATGACAACCGTCACACCCATGGGACGGGGTGCACGCTGGCGAGCGCGATCGCCACGTATGTGGCGAAGGGGTACGACGTGCCTGGGGCGGCGCGGGCCGCGAAGGCGTATGTGACGGGGGCGATCGCGGCGGGGTTCCCGCTGGGAGGGGGGATCGGCCCGGTGGACCACGGGTACCTCTGGCGAGGACAGCAGCCCGATTCAAGCCCGTCCGGCGTTTGAGGACGAGCGCCGCCAGGCGCGATAAGGGGGTCTGGGGGCGAAGCCCCCAGCAACCAAGCCCGCCCACACACGCAAAACAGCCGGCTCGCCCAAAGGCGAACCGGCTATCGCGTCCGGCAGGGCTGCGCAGCTAGTTAGCGCGAGACCTTGCCGGCCTTGATGCACGAGGTGCATGCGTTGAGGCGCTTCGGCGTCCCGCCGACCACCGTGCGAACCGACTGGATGTTGGGGTTCCAGCGACGGCGCGTCCGGCGGTGGGAGTGCGAGATGTTGTTGCCGAAGCCCGGCCCCTTGCCGCAGACGTCGCAGTTGGCAGCCACGGGTCACTCCAAAGACTTCAGATACTTAACGGAACTCCCGACACCAGAACGGTCGGCCGGGAACTGTCTCTTTCAAGACTGGCCCGGTGGATACCGGGCAACCTGAGCAGCATACCAAGGTCGTCCCGGCGAGACGAAATCGCTAGTCTGCGCACATGCTCGACGCCCCCGCCGTACGCACCTGGTGCGCGCTGGCCCTGGACGCCCTGGGCCGCTCCCGCGAGGAGATCGACGCCATCAACGTCTTCCCCGTGGCGGACGGCGACACGGGCACGAACCTCTACCTGACGGTGGAGTCGGCGGCCCAGGCCGTCGACGCCGTCTTCACAGCGTACGACCCGGGTGCCCCGACCCCGGCGGACACTCTGCAGGCCATGGCCCACGGCGCCCTCCTCGGCGCGATGGGCAACTCGGGCACGATCCTGGCGCAGTGGCTGCGCGGGGCCTCCGGCCGGGAAGCGGCGGCGGGGAGCGGCGCCGACGGCGACGCCCTGCGGCTGGCCGCCGCCCTGGAAGAGGCCGCGACGGCCGCACGCGCGGCGGTCGCGCACCCGGTCGAGGGGACGATGGTCACGGTGGCGGCGGCCGCCGCGGCCGCGGCACGGGCCGCGCTGCCGGGCGACGTACGGGCAGCCGCCGGCCGCCCCACCGGACCGGCGGGCGCCCGCGGCACGGAATCGGGAGGTGCCGACGGCACGACCGCCTCCGCCGACGGCACGACCGCCCCGGGCGGAGCCCCCGCCGCTGACACGGCCGCGGTCGCCCTGGCCGCGTACGAAGGTGCGCGGACCGCGCTGCGCGGCACCCCGGACCAGCTCCCGGCCCTCGCCGCCGCAGGTGTCGTGGACGCGGGCGGCCTCGGCCTGCTCACCGTCCTGGGCGCCCTCGCGGACGCCCTGGCGGGCGAGGGCGCGGCCACCCGCCTGACCGCACGCGGCAACGCGCACGAGGGGACGGCGACCCAGCCAAAGGCGCCGCCCCAGCCACAGACAGCCGACGACCCAGCCCTCGCACCCCCGCCCATCCC
>NZ_JAAKZV010000147.1 GCF_011044975.1 Streptomyces coryli
GACCGGGACTGCCTGGGGCCGGGACTGACCAGGCCTGACCGCCGGTAGGCCGGACTGCCTCAGCTTCGACCGCTCCCGGCCCGGACTGCCGCCCCCGGCTCGGACTGGCCAAACCTGCCCGGACCGCCCCAGCCCGACTGCCGCCAGGGCGGGCCCGCCTCCAGGCCCGGACTGCTCCGGACCCAACGGCCCCAGGCCCAACGGCCCCAGGGCCAACGGCCCCAGGGCCTCGGACTGCCCCAGGTCTAACCGCCCCTGGGCCACGCCATGCCCCCGGCCCAACCGCCGGTCGGCAGCGCTGCCGAGCCCCGGCCCCCTCCCTTCCCGTAGCCAGCCCTTCTTTGCGGCGGAGCCGCGAAGCGTGGCGGGCGCCCGGCAGGCTGACCGTCACTACTGGTCGGCCGGGTCCGCCCCCGTCGTCCCGAGCTCGTCGCGCAACGCCCCCAACGCCCCCAGCGCCCCCGCCGGATCCCGATCCGCCGGTCCCGCGGGCCACCACGCTCCCCGCTCCTTCCGGTACGGCCACCAGCGGCCATCCCGCCCGTACCGGAGCTGCATGTTCGTGCCGGTCAGGGTCCACCGGTTGCGCGTGGCGCGCGCAGGCGGAGCTGTCTCGTCCGGCCACGCCGTCGCCAGTTGGTCCCGGGCCCGCGCCAGCGATGCCGCGTCCGGGGTCCACTCCGACTCCAGCACGTCCAACGCCGCCGCGCCCCCGTAACCCCACGCCCGTACCGCCCGGTCCATCGCGCCCCGGTCGCGGGTCGAGCCTTTCGCCAGCCGCGCGGTGATACGGATATCCGCCCCGCCCGCCGCCAGGCGCACCGCATCCTCACCCTCCGTGAGCTCGACCGGCACCGCCGACTCCGCATGCCCCGGTGACAGCGCCGCCGCCAGCCACCGTTGCGCCCGCCCCGCCGTGTCCGCCACCAGGAATTCCAGCGCGGCCACCTCCACCCCAGGCGCCGGATCCGTATCAGCGGACAGCACCGGCATCGCCCCCGGCTCCCTCACCACCGGCGGCGGAGCCGGAAGTTCCGGCACCGGAGCAGCAAAAGCCTCCGCCACCCGCACACCCGCCGATTCCTCCTCCACCGCCGACCCCGCCGGCGCCGACGCCCGCATCGCGCTCCGCGACTGCAGCTCCGCCAGCAGGTCCCGCTCCCCCCGGCCGCGCATCAGCAGCAGGATGAACGGGTCCCGGTCCAGCAGTCGCGCCACTTGGTACGACAGCGCCGCCGTGTGCTCGCAGTCCTCCCACTCGTCGCAGCCGCACTCCGGCTGCAGGTCGCCGATGCCCGGGAGCAGGTCGACGCCGGCCGCTGCCGCGTCCTCGACCAGTTGCGGGGGCATGTCGCGGTCCAGGAGCGCCGCGATGTGGCCGGCGCGGTCGGCGATCACGTCCAGCAGCCGGTCCCAGTCCGCGTCCGTCAGCCGCTGCACCAGCACATCCGCGCGGTGCTCGGTGCGGTCCCGGGTCTGGACCACGGAGGTGAGCCGTCCAGGGCGCACCGACACCGCGCCCACCGCCCCCGCCCGCGCCAGCTTGCGGCCCTTGAGCAGCAGCCTGCTGTCCAGCACCGAGGCCTCCAGCGCCTTCAGCCACGCCTGGCCCCACCAGGTCTGTGCGAAGCCGCGGCCGCTCGCCGGCGGCAGGGCCTCGAAGACGATCTCGTCGGCAGTCATCAGGCGTTGCCCCCTCGCAGCTCGACCAGTTCCGCCAGGTCGGCGTCGGACAGTTCGGTGAACGCGGCCTCGCCGGCGCCCAGGACGGCGTCCGCGAGCCCCTGCTTGCGGGTCAGCATCTCGGCGATGCGGTCCTCGATCGTGCCCTCGGCGATGAGGCGGTGGACCTGGACCGGCTGCGTCTGGCCGATGCGGTACGCGCGGTCCGTCGCCTGCGCCTCGACCGCCGGGTTCCACCAGCGGTCGTAGTGCACGACATGCTCCGCCCGGGTCAGGTTCAGGCCCGTGCCCGCCGCCTTCAACGACAGCAGGAAGACCGGCACTTCGCCCGCCTGGAAGCGCTCCACCATCGCCTCCCGCTCCGGCACCGGCGTGCCGCCGTGCAGCAGCTGCGCCGGTACGCCGCGCGCCGCCAGGTGCCGCTCGAGCAGCCGGGCCATCTGCACGTACTGCGTGAAGACCAGCACGCTCGCGTCCTCGGCGAGGACCACGTCCAGCAGTTCGTCGAGCAGCTCCAGCTTCCCCGAGCGGCCGGGGATGCGCGGGCGGTCCTCCTTGAGGTACTGCGCCGGGTGGTTGCAGATCTGCTTGAGCGCCGTCATCAGCTTCATGATCAGTCCGCGGCGCGCCATGTCGTCGGCCGCGGAGATCTTCGCGAGCGTCTCGCGCACCATCGCCTCGTACAGGCCCACTTGCTCGGGCGTGAGCGCGACGGCCCGGTCCGTCTCGGTCTTCGGCGGCAGCTCCGGCGCGATGCCGGGGTCGGACTTGCGGCGGCGGAGGAGGAAGGGGCGTACGAGCTTGCCGAGCCGCTCAGCGGCGGCCGGGTCCACGCCGCCCTCCGCGGCCTCGGCGTAGCGGGCGCGGAACGACGCCAGCGAGCCGAGCAGGCCCGGCGTGGTCCAGTCGAGGATGGCCCAGAGCTCGGAGAGGTTGTTCTCCACCGGTGTGCCGGTCAGCGCCACGCGCGCCTTCGCGCCGATGGTGCGCAGCTCCTTCGCGGTCGCCGAGAACGGGTTCTTGACGTGCTGCGCCTCGTCCGCCACCACCATGCCCCAGTCGGCGGCCGCCAGCCGCCGCGCATCCAGGCGCATCGTCCCGTACGTCGTGAGCACGAAGCCCGCCGTCAGGTCGTCGAGGCTGCGCGCCGGGCCGTGGAAGCGGCGCACCGGGGTGCCGGGGGCGAACTTCTCGATCTCCCGCTGCCAGTTGCCCATCAGCGAGGCCGGGCACACGACCAGGGTCGGGCCCGAGGTCTCCGGCTGCTCCTGGCGCAGCAGGTGCAGCGAGATGAGGGTGATGGTCTTGCCGAGGCCCATGTCGTCGGCGAGGCAGCCGCCGAGGCCGAGCGAGGTCATGCGGTGCAGCCAGTCGAGGCCGCGGAGCTGGTAGTCGCGGAGGGTGGCGTCCAGGGCGGCGGGGGCGGCGACCGGCGTGCGGTCGGCGGCCTCGGGGTCGGCGAGGCGTTCGCGAAGCGCGTCCAGCCAGCCGCTCGCCGCCACGTCGACGCGTTCGCCGGCGTCCTCGACCGAGCCGGTGAGGGCGGCGCCGAGCGCGTCCACGGGGCTGAGCTGGGTGTCCTTGCGCTCCAGCGCGCGGCGTACGGACTCGGGGTCGATGAGCACCCACTCGTCCCGCAGCCGCACCACCGGGCGGCTCTCCTCCGCGAGCCGCTCCAACTCCTCCTTGGAGAGCTCCTGGTCGCCGACCGCGAAGCGCCAGCTGAAGGCGACCAGCGCCTCGGCGGAGAGGAACGACGGCAGCCCGGAGCCGCGTTCGTCGTCCTGCGGGCCCACCACGGCGCGCGTGGTGAGATGCCGGGTGAGATCCCTCGGCCAGTGCACCTGGACGCCCGCCGCAGCAAGATCGCGGGCGGCCGGGCCGAGCAGCTCGGCGAGCTCGTCGTCGGCGAGTTCGATCGCGTCCGGGACAGCGGCGGACAGCAGCGGGGTGAGCGCGTCCCAGGCGCGCGCGGCGCGCCGCAGGGTGAGCAGCGCGTCCATACGGGCGCGCGGGCCGAACGCCGCGCCGTCCGCCCATACGTCGGCCGCGTCGGCGACCCGGGTGGGGTCGGCGGCGCTGTGCAGCTGCACGACGGCGGTGAACTCGGGCCCCTGCGCCGCGCCTTCGGCCATCTCGACGCGCAGCGAGACCCGTACCCCCGCGTCATGCCCAGCGGCGCCCCAGAAGGCGGCGGCCGGGTGGGCGCCGGGCGTCGCGCGGGCGCGGGTGAGCACGGGCAGCGCGTCGGCGACGGGCAGCAGCACCGCGGCGACCTCGCGGGTGCCGCCCTCGGGGACGGCGACGGCCAGAGTGGCCGCCTCGCCGGCGTCGTACGCGGGAGACGTGTCCGGGACGTCGGGGTGCCAGAAGGCGAGGCGGCCGGTGCGAGCGGGGTCGCCCGGCAGGAAGACGGCGGCGCAGCGGGCGAGCTCGGCGGTGCCCTTCACGTACGGAACCACTCCTCAAGTTTGAATAGCGGGTTGCCGAGGGTAAACCAAGCCACCGGCCCCGCCAAATGGCGGTCCGGTGATCCATGCCACACTGGCCCGCAGGTGTATCTGGCACCACCCGGGAAGACGGGGGAAAACCCCCGACACATTCGGGTGGTGACGCCAGCGCCAAAGGCCCGTCGCGCTCCGTAGCGTTCCTGGTCATACGCCCTACGAGAGCGGAGACACTCCATGCCTGCTGCCACCCTGCCCGCGCCTGCCCGGACCCAGGGCAGTGATTTCGCGCCGCTGCTGCGGCAGGTGAAGGAGCACGGGCTGCTCCGCCGCCGCAGAGGCTGGTACGCGCGAAGCATCGCGTTCAATCTGCTCGCGCTCGCCGCCGTGATCACCGGTGTCGCGCTGCTCGGGCACTCCTGGTGGGTGCTGCTGCTGGCTGCCCCGCTGGCTGTGTTCACGTCCCGTACCGCCTTCGTCGGGCACGACTCGGGGCATGCCCAGATCGCCGAGTCCCGCCGCTCCAACAAGCTGCTCGGCCTCTTCCACGGGAACCTGCTCATCGGCATGAGCTACGCCTGGTGGAACGACAAGCACAACCGCCACCACGCCAACCCCAACCACATCGAGAAGGACCCCGACGTCGGCGTCGGCGCGCTGGTGTGGACGCAGGAGCAGGCGGCCGAGCGGTCCGGCTTCGCCCGCTGGCTGACCCGCAACCAGGCCTGGCTGTTCTTCCCGATGCTGCTCCTGGAGGGCTTCGCGCTCAAGGTGTCGGGCTGGCAGGACCTGCGCCGGCAGTCCGGGCGCGAGCGGCTGGTCGAGGCGACGCTGCTCGCCGCGCACGTCGCCCTCTACGTGACGCTGCTGCTGCTCACCATGTCGCCCGGCAAGGCGATCGTCTTCGCGCTCGTCCACCACGCGCTCTTCGGGCTGCACCTGGGCATGGCCTTCGCGCCGAACCACAAGGGCATGGAGATGCCCGACGGCACCGGCGAGCGCTGGGGCCACCTGCAGCGCCAGGTGCTCACCTCGCGCAACGTCCGCGGCGGCCTGGTCACCGACTGGTTCCTCGGCGGCCTGAACTACCAGATCGAGCACCACCTCTTCCCGAACATGCCGCGCCCGCACCTGCGCCGCGCCCAGCCGCTGGTGCGCGACTACTGCGAGTCCGTCGGCCTGCCGTACACCGAGGCGGGGCTCGTCGACTCGTACAAGCAGGGTCTCCTCCACATGCATGACGTCGGAGAGCCGCTCCGCGTGGGATAAAGGAACCGGGGGGACGCGACGTCCGTTCTCATTCCGAGAGAGCGGCGGTCGGCCGCGGAGGAGGCGGAAGAGATGACCAATCGGGGCAAGGTCGCCGTCGGAGGAGTGGCCGTAGGGCTGCTGCTGTGGTGGATGACCTCCTTCTGGATCGCGCTGCTGGTGATCGTCGGGGTGCCGACGGCCGCGTACCTGATGCTGGACTCGAATCAGCGCAAGCGGCTGAAGAGGATCTCCCGCAAGGAGCTGGAGCGCTAAAGCCTCACGCAGCCGGCAGGTCGAGCAGCGAGCGTGCCACCGTCTGCGGCGACTCATCGCGTTCGCGTGCGAGCGCGATGAGGGCGCGGCAGGCGAGTTCGTTCACCCCGAAGGCCATGGCCTCCGGGGTGACCCAGCGCGCCGCCTCGGCGCTGCGGTCCTCGTCGTTGTCCGCGCAGGCGGCCACGTAAGTCGCCGCCGCCTCGAAGAGGTTGGGCCGGCGCCGTGCGGGCACGGCGTCCGCCGGGGTCGCCGGCCGATCGGATGCGATCGTTCTCCGTCGTGCGATCTCGCGCCATTTGTCGAACATCTGCACCACCCCCTGGTCCTGCCAGTGTGCCCCCGGAGTGCACCGGTGGAACGCTTCCGGCGCAGAGCACTTCACAGTCGCCGGGCATATGCCATCGGTAAATTGACAACCGTGCACGTGTTCGTTGCGGAATCGATCGTTCGAGACAAGGAAGTTGTCAAATTCGGTCAGGTTCTCTACTGCGCCCCCGGCGTACGCCCTAACCAGGACTAGCGTCCTGTGGTCATGGGACACCTGGACCACGCCACCTTCGGGTGGTTGACACCCCTCCTGTCGTACGTCATGGCCTGCATCGGCTCCGCCCTCGGGCTGCGCTGCACGGTGCGCGCCCTGGCGGCGACCGGTCGGGCCCGGCGCAACTGGCTGATCACGGCCGCTTCCGCCCTCGGCACCGGCATCTGGACGATGCACTTCGTGGCCATGCTCGGCTTCAGCGTCAGCGGCACCGAAATGCGCTACAACGTCCCGCTCACCGTGCTCAGCCTCGTCGTCGCCATGGCAGTGGTCGGGGTCGGGGTGTTCGCCGTCGGCTACGGCAAGTCGCGCGGGCGCTCGCTCACCATCGGCGGGCTCACCACCGGTCTCGGCGTCGCCAGCATGCACTACATCGGCATGGCCGCCGTCCAGCTGCACGGCGACATCTCGTACGACCCGGTCATGGTCGCGCTGTCCGTCGTGATCGCCGTCGTGGCCGCCACCGCCGCGCTCTGGGCGGCGCTCAACATCCACTCCCCGGTGGCGGTCGGCCTGGCCTCGCTCGTCATGGGCGCCGCCGTCAGCAGCATGCACTACACCGGCATGGCCTCGGTGAGCGTCGTGGTGAAGCCGTCCGCGGAGGTGCTGGCCGGGGCCACGGCCATGCAGTTCATCTTCCCCCTCGCCGTCGGCCTCGGCTCCTACCTCTTCCTCACCTCCGCCTTCGTCGCGCTCTCCCCGAGCGCCCAGGAGCGCGCCGCGTCCGTGAACGCGCAGCGGCTGCCGGAGGGGGCCGCCCCTTGACGTATCCCCTGACCATGGCCCTGATGCCACCGGCACCGCCCAGCACCACCAGCCCGGCCGCACCCGGTCCGGGCGCCGCAACTCAACCGTAAAAAGGGGTGGCAATGCGAACGCCGCGCAGCAAGCCGGACAACGGCGCGTCCGGCCCCGGGCCCTCGGCCCCGGGCGCGCAGCAGGCCGGGCCGAACGGGCCCACCCCGCCGCCGGTACGCGGCCGCCGGGCGCATGCCGGGCCGCCGGCGCACGAGCCGCCGGACCCCACCCCCTGGGACCGCACCCATCTGCCGCCGGCCGGGGAGGAGCAGCCGCCCGCCGGGCCGTCCGGGCCCTCCGGTCCGCCGCCGCGGATGCCGCGGCAGCTGCAGCTGCGCCCCAAGTCCGTGCGGGCGAAGGTCATCTGCGTGCTCATGGTGCCGGTCGTCTCCCTCATCGGGCTGTGGGGTTACGCCACCGTCACCACCGCTCAGGACATATCCCGGCTGCGCCAGCTGCAGCGCGTCGACGAGCAGCTGCGGGCACCGCTCGGCGCCACCGTCGCCGCCCTGCAGGACGAGCGCCGGGCCGCCGCCCGCTATCTCGCCGCCCCGACCGACAGCCGCGCCGACGACCTCGACCGCGAGTCCGGCGACACCGACCGTGCCGTGCGCCGGCTGCGGCTCGACAAGGACCACACCGTCGCCGAGGGCGAGGACCTGCCGCGCGACGTGACGCTGCGGATGACCGCGTTCGTCAAGGGCGTCGGCGAGCTGCGCGGTCTGCGCGAGCGGATACGCGACGGCGGCGTGCCGTGGCGGGAGGCGTACGACTCGTACACCGGCGCCGTCGAGCGGGCCTTCGGCGTCAGCGGCGCGCTCTCCGGCATCCAGGACCCCGAACTCGCCTCCGACGCGCGGGTGCTGGTCGAGTTCGCCCGAGCCGGGGAGATGCTCGCGCGCGAGGACGCGCTGCTCATCGCCGGGCAGCTGGACAAGTCGCTCGGGGCGAAGGAGCACCGGCAGTTCATCGGCGCCATGGAGACGCGGCGGGAGCTGGAGGCCTCCGCCGTACCGGATCTGCGGAGTGATGAGCGCGGTCAGTGGCAGGAGTTCGCCGACAGCGGCGCGTATCGCGAGGTGCGCGAGCTGGAGGACAAGGTTGCCGCCTCGCCGCCGGGCCGGGGCGCGGGGACCGCCGTGTCCGCCGCCGACTGGGACACCGTCTTCGGTGACGTGCTCAGCTCGTACCGCGATGTGCAGACCGATGCCGCGACCGCCGCGGCCGCTCGCAACGACCCGTTCACCCGCGGGGTGCTCACCGGGGCCGGCGCGGCCGTGGTGCTCGGCCTGATCGCCGTCGCCGCGGCTCTGATCATCTCCGTCCGGATCGGCCGCGGCCTGGTCGTCGAGCTGGTCAGCCTGCGCAATACGGCGCTGGAACTCGCCCGCCGCAAGCTGCCGGACGCGATGCGCAGGCTGCGCGCCGGGCAGGAGATCGACGTCGATGCCGAGGCGCCGGTGGAGGTGCACGGCGACGATGAGATCGCGCAGGTCAGCGAGGCGCTCAGCACCGTGCACCGGGCGGCGCTGACGGCCGCGGTCGAGCGTGCCGAGCTGGCCAGCGGCATCTCCGGGGTGTTCGTCAACCTCGCCCGCCGCAGCCAGGTGCTGGTGCACCGGCAGCTGGCGCTGCTGGACTCGATGGAGCGGCGCGCCGACGACCCGAACGAGCTCGAGGACCTCTTCCGCCTCGACCACCTGACCACGCGCATGCGGCGGCACGCGGAGAGCCTCATCATCCTCTCCGGCTCCGCGCCTGGCCGCGCCTGGCGGATGCCCGTACCGCTGCAGAACGTCGTGCGCGCCGCGGTCAGCGAGGTCGAGGACTACGCGCGGATCGAGGTGCGGTCGCTGCCCGACGCCTCGGTCGTCGGCGCGGCCGTCGCCGACCTCACCCACCTGCTCGCCGAACTCGTCGAGAACGCCACCCAGTTCTCGCCGCCGCACACCAAGGTGCGCATCTACGGCGAGCAGGTCGGCAACGGCTATGTCCTGGAGATCGAGGACCGCGGGCTCGGCATGGGCAAGGAGACCCTGGACGCCGCCAACGAGCGGATCCGGCAGTCCGAGGCGCTCGACCTCTTCGACAGCGACCGGCTCGGCCTCTTCGTGGTCAGCCGGCTCGCCGCCCGGCACGGCATCAAGGTGTCGCTGCGCGCCTCGCCGTACGGCGGCACCACCGTGGTCGTGCTGCTGCCCACGCCGCTGCTGCAGGCGGGCGCGCCCGAGGCCGGCAAGGGCGCCTCGGGGCCCGCCGAGGAGCCGCACGGCCTGACCGCCCGCGCCGAGCGGATGCCGGAAAGCGTCATGGCGGGCGGGACGTTGACGGGCGGCGGGCCGGAACTCCCCGCCCTGGGCGGCCGCGACGACGTCGTGCAGCTGCGCGTCGGCCGCAACGGCAACGGCAACGGCGACGGTCCACCGGGCCCGCCGCGCACCCCCCGTCCACCGGCGGCACCGCCGGACCGCAGCGACACCCGCACCCACCACCCGCAGCCCTTCCAGCCGCCCCCGCAGGGCGGTGGGCCGGACCCGGCACAGGCCGATGGCGCCGGAACCGACGGCCCGCCGCCCGGCGCGGACGAGGCGCTGCCCAAGCGGGTGCGCCAGGCCAGCCTCGCCCCGCAGCTGCGGGAGACGCCCGAGAAGACCGAGAAGAGGTCAGAGACCGCCGCCCGCCGGCCCCGGCCGGACTCCGGACCCGCGCCAAGGGACCGCTCTCCGGAGCAGGCGCGGGCCCGGATGGCGGCGTACCGCAGCGGCTGGGTACGCGGCGGCGGCCTCACTGCCGGCAAGTCCGGCGAGTCCAGAGCAGGCAGCACGTCGAGCGAAGGAGACGAAGGATGATCGACCCGGGCACGGTCAGCCCCGCGCACCGCTCCGGTGAGCTCGACTGGCTGCTGGACGACATGGTGGCGCGCGTCTCCGAGGCGCAGCACGCCGTCGTGCTGTCCAACGACGGCCTGGCGGTCGGCGCTTCGGCCACCCTCTCGCGGGAGGACGCCGAGCACCTGGCGGCCGTCGCGTCCGGGTTCCACAGCCTCGCCAAGGGCGCCGGGCGGCACTTCAACGCCGGCAGCGTGCGCCAGACCATGGTCGAGATGGACGACGGCTTCCTCTTCGTGGCCGCGGCCGGGGCGGGATCCTGCCTCGCCGTGCTCGCCACCGCGGAGGCCGACATGGGCCTGATCGCCTACGAGATGGCGCGGCTGGTCAAACGGGTCGGCGAGCATCTGCAGACCCCGCCCAGGGCAGCGGCGGCGCACCAGCCACCGCCGAACGGCCAGGCCTGACAGGGGTGATGCCGACATGACCTCGCAGCCACCCAACACGCCACCGCAGGGCAGCCACTGGTACGACGCCGAGGCCGGCCCGCTGGTCCGCCCGTACGCGATGACGGGCGGCCGCACCCGGCCGGGACCGACGAGCGTACGCTTCGACTTCATCGCCCTGATCGACGTGGACGAGGGCGCCTTGCGGCATGGCGAGGAGACGGCGCTCGGCCCCGAGCACCGGTCGTTGATCAAGCTCTGCCGGATCGAGACGCAGTCGGTCGCCGAGCTGGCGGCCGAGACCGACCTGCCCGTCGGCGTCATCCGGGTGCTCCTCGGCGACCTGCTCGAACTCGGCTACATCACCGTGCGCAGGCCGGTCCCGCCGGCTCAGCTGCCCGACGAGAAGATCCTGAGAGAAGTGATCGATGGACTCCGCGCGCTCTGACCGAGCGGCCCGCCCGACGGAAGACGCCCTGGCGCTGAAGATTCTGGTCGCCGGGGGCTTCGGGGTGGGCAAGACCACGCTGGTCGGCTCCGTGAGCGAGATCCGGCCGCTGCGCACCGAGGAGCAGCTCAGCGAGGCCGGGCAGACGGTGGACGACCTCGGCGGGGTCGACCAGAAGACCACCACGACCGTCGCCATGGACTTCGGGCGGATCACCATCAGGAGCGGGCTCGCGGTCTATCTCTTCGGCACGCCGGGCCAGGACCGCTTCTGGTTCCTGTGGGACGAGCTGGCCACCGGCGCCCTCGGGGCGGTGGTGCTCGCCGACACCCGCAGGCTCCAGGACTGCTTCCCGGCGGTGGACTATTTCGAGCATCGCAGCATCCCCTTCCTGGTCGCGGTGAACTGCTTCCCCGGCTCCCGCAGTTACGGCGCCCACGAGGTCTCCCGCGCCCTCGACCTGGACAAGGGCACGCCGGTGGTGCTGTGCGACGCCCGGGACAAGGACTCCGGCAAGGAGGTGCTCATCCGGCTCGTCGAGTACGCCGGGCGGATGTACACCCAGCGGATGCTCGACGGGGCGGAGGAGGAGTCGGAGGTGGTGGGGTGACGGCGGTCCGCCGTCACGCCTCGGTACGGCTGCGCCACCGGAACCACCCCCAGCCGCTGCGCACGGCAGGCTCGTCCGCGCCGTCGCCCGCCGCTGCCGGCACCGACGCGGGCCGCGGCGCGGCCCGCTCCTCGCGGGCCTCGTCCAGCGCCATCGCCAGCGTCAGCCGATACCAGAGCACCTCGTCCTCCGTATCCGCCCGGCACAGCTCGAGCGCCAGCTCATGCGCGGCCGCGCTGCCGCCCGGCGCCGGCTCGATCACGTCCGGGCGCAGGCTGAGCACATACGCCCGCTCGTACGGGTCCGTCACCACCTCGGCCACGTCGTCCGGATCCAGCAGCGCCGCCGCGGCGCCCGCCCGCTCCCACGGGTCGACGGCGTCGGCCAGCCGCGAGAAGCGGCGCGCCCGCCAGCTCCGCGGCCGCCAGTCGGGATGCGCGGCTAGCAGCGCGCGGATCCCGGGTGGCAGCGCCCCCTTGAGCAGCCCCGGCTCCCGGTCGGTGAACCGCTCCAACTCGGCCGCCGGATACAGCCACACCACCGCCCGATAGCGGTTCACATAGAACCGCGCGGGCTCGAAGCAACCCGCCCGGGCCAGCCGCAGGAAACGCGTCTGCGGCACGCCCAGCACCTCCGCACCCTCCCGCGTCCCCACCAGCCGCAGCCGCGCGCGCAGCGCCTCGGGGAAGCCCTCGCCGGCCTGCAGCCGGCCGATCTCCGCCCGCGGCACCCGCCGCACCCCTGGCTCCTTCGTCACCACCCGCAGCTGCCCCAGCTCCACCGCCAGCGCCAGCTCCCGTGGCTTCAGCTCCAGCTCGCCCGCGGCCTGCCGCAGCGGCACCAGCTCGCCGGCCGCCGCACTCTCCGGCGCCCCGCTGCCCGGCACCGCCGGCTTCGGGTCCATCGCGGTCGTATCCATCGCCGTCGTATCCATCGCCATCCCCCGCCTCCGGTCCGGTTACTTTCCGTAGCGACGCTACGCACCCACCGCAGGCGCTCACGACCCTCTGTGGATAACGTGAGGGCATGGCACATCAGATGACCAAGGACGAGTGGCACGCCTTCGTCTCCGAAGGCACCCGCACCGCCAAGCTCGCGACCGTACGCGCCGACGGCAGCCCGCACGTCGCGCCGGTGTGGTTCGTACTGGACGGCGACGACGTCGTGTTCAACACGGGCGTCGAGACCGTCAAGGGCCGGAACCTGGCCCGGGACGGCCGCGTCGCGCTGTGCGTGGACGACGACACGCCGCCCTTCGCCTTCGTCACCCTCTTCGGACGGGCCACGCTCTCCGAGGACCTCGACGACATGGTGCGGTGGGCGACCCGTATCGGCGCCCGCTACATGGGTGAGGATCGCGGCGAGGAATTCGGCAAGCGCAACGGCGTCCCCGGGGAGCTGCTCGTCCGCGTCACCGTCGACAAGGCCATCGCCCAGGGCGACCTCGCAGGCTAGACCGGTTCCGCCTCGAAAGCGCCACCCTCGGCGAACACGAGCTTGGCGAAGCGTTCGCCGATGCGCCGGTGGGTCGCCGCGTCCGGGTGCAGCTCGTCGGGCAGCGGGAGTTCGGCGGCGTCGGCGTCGCCGTACAGCTCGCGGCCGTCGAGGTAGTGCAGGTGGGGATCGTCCACGGCGCGCTGCCGGGCGATACGGGACAGCTCCTCGCGGATGACCGTCAGCGTCAGCTTGCCCGCCGCCACTTCCTCGGGGTCACCGGCCGCACGGAAGGCGACCCGGCCGGTGCTCATCGCCTCCATGTCAGGGGCGGCCGGGCCCGGTGTGCGCTCGTGGATGGGGCACAGGATGGCGGAGACCAGCAGCAGCGGTGTGGTCGGGTGCCCCTCGCGGATGGTGTCGAGGAAGCCGTGCACGGCCGGGCCGAAGGCGCGCAGCCGCATCAGGTCGGCGTTGACGATGTTGATGCCGAGCTTGACGCTGATCAGGTCGGCCGGGGTGTCGCGCATCGCCCGCGCGGTGAACGGGTCGAGCAGCGCGCTGCCGCCGAGGCCGAGGTTGACCAGGTCCACGCCGCCGCTCGCCGCGGCCAGCGCGGGCCAGGTGCCGGTCGGGTGCGCCGCGTCGGTGCCGTGGCTGATCGAACTGCCGTGGTGCAGCCAGACCTTGCGGCCCGATTCGGGGGCGGGCGAGACGGGCGCGTCGGTACGCAGCGCGACGAGCTCGGTGGTCTCGTTGTGCGGCAGCCAGATCTCGATGTCCTTGTCGCCGTCGGGGAGCCCGGTGAAGCGGGCGGTGCCGAGGGGGCCCGACTCCTGCGTGGTCGTGCCCGCAGCCATGTCGATGGTCAGGACGTTGCCGCCGGTCACGCTCGCCTGTCCGGTCAGGCGGCCGTCGACGACGAGGTCGTAGACACCGTCCGGGCGCGGCGGGGCGCCCACGTACACGCGCTTGGTGGGGACCGTGTCCAGCTCGATCGCCGTGGCGCGGGTGCGGAAGACGAGTCGTACGCCCGAGGGCTGCGACTCCACCATGGCGAGCTGCGGGTCCGCGTACTGCGCGCGGGCGCGAGCGGGCAGGCGGTGCGGCAGCAGGCCGAGTTCGGTGGACTCGACGTCGATGGCGCCGCGGATGAGGTCCGGGGTGAGGGGGGTGGTGATCAAGGATCTTTCCATTCCGACGTTCAGGCGATCAGGCGATCAGGCGTTGCGACGTTCAGGCGTTGAGGAGCGAGTTCAGGCAGCCGGCCAGTTACGCAGCAGCGCGTCCAGGGCATCCATGATCCGCGCCCACGTCTCGTCCGTATCCGGTGCGCTGTGATCGAAGCCGCCCCCCAGCTCCAGCCCCACGTACCCGCTGAAGACGCTGCCCAGCAGCCGCACCGCATGCGTCTGATCCGGCTCCTCGATGGCGTACCCGCGCAGCAGCGCCCGCGTCATCCGCGCGTGCCGCACGCCCGCGCTCGCCGCCGCCGTCTCGGAGTCGAGGCGCTGCTGGGCCGCCGCCCAGCGGCCCGGGTGCTGGCGGGCGTAGTCGCGGTAGACCCCGCCCAGGGCGGCCAGCGCGGCCTTGCCCGCGCGGCCGGCGAGCGCGTCCTCGGCCCGGTCGGCGAGCTCCTCCAGGGCGAGGAGGGTGATCCGGGTGCGCAGGTCCTGGGAGTTCTTCACGTGCGCGTACAGGCTCGCTACCTTGACGTCGAAATGCCTGGCCAGCGCCGTGAGCGTGACCTGGTCGAAGCCCGCCTCGTCGGCCAGCTCCGCCCCGGCCAGGACCAGGCGGTCGGCGGACAGTCCTGCTCGTGCCATCAGTTCTCCTCCTGACCGGAAAGCGTAAGGTGAGCAGCCATGACGACCCCCACCAACCCGGCCGACCGCCTCGTCGATCTGCTCGACCTGGAGCAGATCGAGCTGAACATCTTCCGCGGCCGCAGCCCCCAGGAGTCGCTGCAGCGCGTCTTCGGCGGTCAGGTCGCCGGGCAGGCGCTCGTCGCGGCAGGGCGCACCACCGAAGGCGACCGGCCGGTGCACTCGCTGCACGCCTACTTCCTGCGCCCCGGCATCCCGGGCGTGCCGATCGTCTACCAGGTCGAGCGGGTCCGCGACGGCCGCTCCTTCACCACCCGCCGCGTGGTCGCCGTCCAGCAGGGCAAGACCATCTTCAACCTCACCGCCTCCTTCCACCTCCCGGAGCCGGGCTTCGAGCACCAGGCCCCGATGCCCGACGTCCCCGAGCCGGAGTCGCTGCCCCGCCTCGCCGACGAGATGCGCGACCACCTCGGCGAACTCCCGCAGGCCATGCAGCGGATGGAGCGCCGCCAGTCCTTCGACATCCGGTACGTCGACCGGCTGCGCTGGACCCGCGAGGAGCTGGAGGGCGTCGAGCCGCGCAGCGCCGTATGGATGCGGGCACTCGGCCACCTCGGCGACGACCCGCTCGTGCACACCTGCGCGGTCACGTACGCGTCCGACATGACGCTGCTCGACGCGGTACGGCTGCCCGTCGAGCCGCTGTGGGGGCCGCGTGGCTTCGACATGGCGTCGCTGGACCACGCGATGTGGTTCCACCGGCCGTTCCGGGCGGACGAGTGGTTCCTCTACCAGCAGGAGTCGCCGATCGCGACCGGCGGACGCGGGCTGGCCCGCGGCCAGATCTTCGACCGCGGCGGGAATCTGCTCGTATCCGTAATGCAGGAAGGGCTGTTCAGGAAGGTGCGCTGAGGGTCAGGCGGTCAGCCGGCCCACATCCGTCACCCGCACCACTGCCCGGCCCTCCGCGTCCGACGCCGCCAGGTCGACCTCGCCGCTGATGCCCCAGTCGTGGTCGTCGTTCGGGTCGTCGAAGGTCTGCCGGACCCGCCAGAGGTTGTGCTCCGGCTCCTCGGTGATCTGCAGCAGCTTCGGGCCGCGGGCGTCCGGGCCGGTGCCCAGGTCCTCGTACTCGTCCCAGTACGCGTCCAGCGCCTCGCCCCAGCGCTCGGCGTCCCAGCCCGACTCCTCGTCCATCGCACCGAGTTCGTCGGCGTTGTCGAGCGCGGCCAGCTCCACCCGGCGGAAGAGCGCGTTGCGGACCAGGACGCGGAAGGCGCGGTGGTTGGCGGTGACCGGCTTGACCTCGTCCGCGTGCTCCATCGCCTCCTCCGCGGACTCCTCCTCCGGGTTGGCCAGCTGCTCCCACTCGTCCAGCAGCGAGGAGTCCACCTGGCGCACCATCTCGCCGAGCCAGGCGATGATGTCCTGGAACTCCTCGGACTTCTTCTCGTCCGGGACGGTGTGCTCGAGGGCCTTGTACGCGGAGGCCAGGTAGCGCAGCACGATGCCCTCGGTGCGGGCCAGCTCGTAGAAGGAGACGAACTCGCTGAAGGTCATGGCCCGCTCGTACATGTCGCGGATGACGGACTTCGGCGACAGCGGGTGGTCGCCGACCCACGGGTGGTCCTTGCGGTAGAGCCCGTACGCGTGGAAGAGCAGCTCTTCGAGGGGCTTCGGATACGTGATATCCATCAGCCGCTCCATCCGGTCCTCGTATTCGACGCCGTCCGCCTTCATCTGCGCGACGGCCTCGCCCTTCGCCTTGTTCTGCTGGGCGTGCAGGATCTGCCGCGGGTCGTCCAGCGTGGACTCGACGACCGAGACCATGTCCAGGGCGTACGACGGGGATTCCGGGTCGAGAACGTCGAAGGTGGCGAGGGCGAAGGTGGACAGCGGCTGGTTGAGCGCGAAGTTCTCCTGCAGGTCGACCGTCAGGCGGACGATGCGGCCCTCGGCGTCCGGCTTGTCGAGCTGTTCCACCACGCCGCCGTCGAGCAGCGAGCGGTAGATGGCGATGGCGCGGCGGATGTGGCGGAGCTGCTGCTTGCGCGGCTCGTGGTTGTCCTCGAGGAGGTGGCGCATCGCCTCGAAGGCGTTGCCCGGGCGGGCGATGACGCTCAGCAGCATCGCGTGGGTGACGCGGAAGCGGGAGGTCAGCGGCTCCGGCTCGGATTCGATGAGCTTGGTGAAGGTGTCCTCGCTCCAGTTGACGAAGCCCTCCGGCGCCTTCTTCCTGACCACCTTGCGGCGCTTCTTCGGGTCGTCACCCGCCTTGGCGAGGGCCTTGTCGTTCTCGATGACGTGCTCGGGCGCCTGGGCGACGACGAGGCCGGCGGTGTCGAAGCCGGCGCGGCCCGCGCGGCCCGCGATCTGGTGGAACTCGCGGGCGCGCAGCGTGCGCACCCGGTTGCCGTCGTACTTCGTCAGGGCGGTGAAGAGGACCGTGCGGATGGGCACGTTGACGCCGACGCCGAGGGTGTCCGTGCCGCAGATGACCTTCAGCAGCCCGGCCTGTGCCAGCTTCTCCACCAGGCGGCGGTACTTGGGCAGCATGCCGGCGTGGTGCACGCCGATGCCGTGGCGGACGTAGCGGGAGAGGTTCTTGCCAAAGCGGGTGGTGAAGCGGAAGTTGCCGATCAGGTCGGCGATCTGCTGCTTCTCCTCCTTGGTGCACATGTTGATGCTCATCAGCGCCTGCGCGCGCTCGACCGCCTGCGCCTGGGTGAAGTGCACGATGTAGACGGGGGCTTGCTGGGAGGACAGCAGCTCGGTGATGGTCTCCGTCATCGGGGTGCGCTGGTATTCGTACGACAGCGGCACCGGGCGGGTGGCGGAGCGTACGACCGCCGTGGGGCGGCCGGTGCGGCGGGTGAGGTCCTCCTCGAAGCGCGATACGTCGCCGAGCGTGGCCGACATGAGGATGAACTGCGCCTGCGGCAGCTCCAGCAGCGGGATCTGCCAGGCCCAGCCGCGGTCGCCCTCCGCGTAGAAGTGGAACTCGTCCATCACCACCTGGCCGATGTCCGCGTGCTTGCCGTCGCGCAGTGCGATGGAGGCGAGGACTTCGGCGGTGCAGCAGATGACGGGGGCGTCGGCGTTGACGGAGGCGTCGCCGGTGAGCATGCCGACGTTCTCGGTGCCGAACATCTTGCACAGCTCGAAGAACTTCTCGCTGACCAGGGCCTTGATCGGGGCGGTGTAGAAGGTGACCTTGTCGGCGGCGAGGGCGGTGAAATGCGCGCCGGCGGCGACGAGCGACTTACCGGACCCGGTGGGAGTGGACAGGATGACGTTCGCACCCGAGACCACCTCGATCAGCGCCTCCTCCTGTGCCGGGTACAGGGTGATACCACGCTCCTCCGCCCAGCCCGAGAAGGCTTCGAAGAGGGCGTCGGGGTCGGGGGTCGGCGGCAGCTGATCGATAAGGGTCACGCACCCCATCTTGCCTTCTTCGACCCCGATCCGGGGAACCGCCCTCCGCGGCGAAGATCATCCGCGCTAGGGTGTGCGCCCAGCGGTACGGGACAGCTGCAAAGGGGTGGGGAATCGCATGATGGGGCCGGCGCATTCACTTTCGGGGGCGGCCGCATGGCTGGGGGTGGGTGCGGCGGCGACGGCGGCCGGGCACGGGATGCCGTGGCCGGTGCTGGTGGTCGGGGCGCTGATCTGTTCCGGCGCGGCGCTGGCGCCGGATCTGGACCACAAGTCGGCGACGATATCGCGGGCCTTCGGGCCGCTGTCCCGGGTCCTCTGCGGGATCATCGACAAGCTTTCGTACGCCACCTATAAGGCGACCAGGAAGCCGGGGGACCCGCGCCGGTCGGGCGGTCACCGCACGCTGACGCACACCTGGCTGTGGGCCGCGCTGATGGGGGCGGGCTTCTCGGCGCTGGCCGTGCTCGGGGGCCGGTGGGCGGTGCTCTTCATCCTCTTCGTGCACATGGTGCTGGCCATCGAGGGGCTGCTGTGGAAGGCCGCCCGGATGTCGAGCGACATCCTGGTCTGGCTGCTCGGCGCGGCCGCGGCGTGGATCATCACCGGGGTGCTCGACAAGCCGGGCAACGGCTCGGACTGGCTGTTCACCGAGCCCGGTCAGGAGTACCTGTGGCTCGGCCTGCCGATCGTCCTCGGCTCCCTGGTGCACTGCGTCGGCGACGCGCTGACCGTGTCCGGCTGCCCGATCCTCTGGCCGATCCCGCTCGGGCGGAAGCGGTGGTATCCGCTGGGGCCGCCGGAGTTCATGCGCTTCCGGGCGGGGAGCTGGGTGGAGCTGAAGGTGCTCAGCCCGGCCTTCATGGTGCTCGGCGCCGCGGGGGGTCTGACGGCGATGGGCGTCATAGGCTGAGGCACCGGCAGGGCGCCCCCTGATCCGGATCGGCCCGGAACGCGTCCAGGGCCGCTGCCCGCTCGTGGTACGGCAGCCGCGACATCTTTGTCACCAGCGACCACATCTCCCGTTCGCGCTCCACATCCCGCGGCAGTACGAGCCCCAGCGACTCGGCCAGCGGCTTGCGCCCGGTGTTCACCAGCGCCCGGACGGCCGCGGCCCACTCGTCGGTGGCGGCGACGGCCGAGCGGTACCAGAGCGGTGTGAGGCAGCCGAGCACGGCGGCCGTGATCAGCAGCACGGAAGGGTCGGCCTCCGCCGAGCCGAGGGTGAGCAGCGCGGTGCCGGCGACGGCGGCATGACCGTAGATCAGCGCGATGAAGAAGTCGACGTTGGCGCGGGCGAGCTCGGTCTTCCGACGAGCCTGTTCGGGGGCGGTGGCGGTGAGCTCGTGCCACATGGTCTGGGTGTCCAGGCGGTACCGGTCGTAGCCGTACTCCTCGAACCTGCGGATGGCGTTGGCCAGCCGGGTGGGGCCGATCTGCCCGTCGGCCACGGGATAGCGGGCCAGCCGCTCGCGCAGCAGCGATCGTCTGATGGCCGAGGCCCGGTGGTCCCTGCTCGCGGCGCGGCGGATGCGCGGGTCCGCGCGCAGGGCGGCCAGCTGCGCGGTCTCGCCCTCGGCCAGCTGTCCTTCGTCCTCCCGCCGCTGCAGGCGCAGCAGGGTGAGGCGGTCGCGCAGCGTGTGCTTGGCCCGGGTCCGCCTGCGGCAGGCGCGGGCGTAGAGGAGGTCGGGCCAGAGCAGGTAGCCCTCCAGCAGCCGGTAGAGCCAGGTCTGCAGCGCACTCAGGACGAGGCCGAGCAGGAGGGACGCGGCGAGCAGCAGCAGGCCGGTGCCGCTCTGCGTGGACGGCCACAGCTGCCGGACCGGAGGCACCGTCCGCAGGCTGGGGGCGACGGCGAAGACGAACACGGCGACGTTGAGCGCCGAGGGCAGAATCCAGCCGACCAGCAGGGTCCACGCCCCACCGAGCACGCCTTTGGCGATGTCACCCACGGGTCACCATTCGTCGTCCTCGTCGACGGGTGGGCCGGGTGG
>NZ_JAAKZV010000148.1 GCF_011044975.1 Streptomyces coryli
GCCGGCCCCGGGCGGGGCGGGCGCAGGCGGGCCAATCCCGGGCGGGCCGGTCGAGGACGTGCCCCCGCCGGCGTATCCGCAGGACGCGGGGCCGTACGTTCAGGGCGGCGCCGCCGGCTCCGCGTCGACTGCACCCGCGGCCGGGCGCCGTCCGCGGCGCCGCACCCGCGCGGCCCTCGCCGTCGCGACGGCGCTCGCGGTCACCGCCGGTGGCACCGTCGCGTTCCTCCAGCTCCGCGATGACGACGGCGATGCCCCGCCGGGCGGCGGTGGCCGGCCCGGGAACATTCTCGTCGCCGGCGAACCCGTCACCGGCTCCGCCAAGTCCGGCGACGGCTACCGCCGCACATACACCGACGGCGCCCTGTACGCCCCCGTCACCGGCTATCGCACCGCCGCCTTCGGCAGCTCGCAGCTGGAGCAGGTCTTCGGCGAGGAGCTGGCCCGCACCGGCACCACCGTGGCGACCACCATCGACCCGGACGTCCAGCGAGCCGCGGCCAAGAGCCTGAAGAGCGCGGCCAACGGCGCCGCCATCGCCCTCGATCCGGACAGCGGCGAAATCCTCGCGGTGGTCTCGAGTCCCGGCTACGACCCGGGCACCCTCACCGGCCCCACCGCCGACTCGGCCTGGAAGCGCCTCAACGGCAGCGCCGACCGCCCGCTGCTCAACCGCGCCCTGCGCGAACCACTGCCGCCGGGCAGCGCCTTCCACACGGTGGTGGCCGCCGCCGCCCTCGACGAGGGTGTGGTGCAGTCCGTCGACGACCCGACCAAGAGCCCGTCCCCGTACGCGCTGCCGCAGTCCACCACCCGGGTCGCCAACCCGCCCGCCGCGCCGTGCAAGAACGCGGCTCTGCGCACGGCGCTGCGCTACGGCTGCACCGCGGTCTTCGCCAAACTCGCCGACGACCTCGGCGAGAAGAAGCTGAGCGCGGCGGCGGAGCGGCTGGGCTTCAACGACAAGCAGCTCGACGTGCCCGTACGAGCCGCCCGGAGCGTCTTCCCCACCGCCGCGGAGCGGCCGATGAACGCCATGAACGGCATCGGCATGGGCACGGTACGCGCCACCCCGCTGCAACTCGCCATGGTCATGGGCGCCGTCGCCAACGACGGCCGGCTGCCCCGCCCCCACCTCGTCTCCCGGGTGACGGACCCGGACGGCAAGGTCCTCTTCCGCCCGCCGGACAAGCCCCCGCGGCAGGCCCTGAACCCGCTCGCCGCCAAGGAGCTGCGCGAGGCCCTGATCACCGCGGTCGAGGAAGGCACGGGCAAACCCGCCGCGGTCGCGGACGTCGAGGTCGGCGGCAAGGGCGGCGGCGCCCAGCAGGTCGGCGAGGGCCACGAGCGGCAGCTCAACTGGTTCACCGCCTGCGCCGACGGCGGCGACCGCAAGGTGACCGTGGCGGTGGTCCGGGAGGAACGCGACCCCGACGACCCCGACGACCCCGACGACCCCGACGACCTCGACGACCTCAACGGCGCGAGCCCGGCCGCCCGTACGGCCCGCGACATCATCAAGGCGGCAGTGGGGCCGCCGGACTGATCACCAACGACAACAGCCACAATTCGGCATGCATGCGTGTGTAGCCGTGGACAGCTCGGGCCGCGCCCCGCAGCCTTGGGCGCGTGGACTCTCCTCTGACGAACGTCCTGCTGCCCGTCGTCATCGCCGTGATCATGCTGGGCCTCGGCCTCGGGCTCACGATCGCCGACTTCCGGCGGATCGCCCGGTACCCGCGGGCGGTGACCGTGGCGCTGGTCTGCCAGCTGGTGCTGCTGCCCGCGGCGGCGTTCGGGCTGGTGAAAGCCTTTGACATGCCGGCCGCGCTGGCCGTCGGCGTGATGCTGCTCGCCGCCTCGCCCGGCGGGTCGATGGCGAATATCTTCAGCCATCTCTTCGGCGGTGATGTCGCCCTCAACGTCACCCTCACCGCCATCAATTCGGTGCTGGCGGTCTTCACGCTCCCGCTCGTCGTCAATCTCTCGCTCGCGCACTTCATGACCGGCGAGGACGCCATCGGGCTGCGGTTCGACAAGACGGTGCAGGTGTTTCTCGTCGTCCTGGTGCCGGTCGCGATCGGGATGCTGGTGCGCAAGCGGTATCCCGGCTTCGCCGACCGGGCGCATGAGCGCGTGAAGATCCTTTCGCTCGTCGTGCTGATCGCGATCATCGTCGCGGCGGTCACCATGGAGCGGAACAACGTCGCCGGCTATCTCGCCGACGCCGGCATCGTCGTCACCCTCTTCGGCGCGCTCTCCCTCGCCACCGGCTACGGAGCCACCCGGCTGGCGCGGGCCGACCACCGGCAGTCGGTGGCCTGCTGCTTCGAGATCGGCATGCACAACACCACCCTCGCGATGGCCATCGCGCTCAGCCCGTCGCTGCTGGACTCGACCCAGATGGCCGTCCCGTCCGCCGTCTACGCCACCGTCATGACCGGGATGGCGGCGCTCACCGGGGTGCTGCTGCGGCGGATGGGGCGGCGTTACGAGGCGGCGGACGCGGACGCCGCCGTCATTCCGAAGCCAGCGAGCGCGGCCCCAGCTCCGACACCGAGCGGTGACCCGTCAGCCCCAGCGTGAGGTCCAGGTCGGCAAGCAGCGAGCGCAGCACGTGCCGGACGCCGTCCTCCCCGCCGAGCGCGAGGCCGTAGGCGTACGGGCGGCCGTACAGCACCGCCTTGGCACCGAGGGCGAGGGCCTTCAGCACGTCGGCGCCGGTGCGTACGCCGGAGTCGAAGAGGATGTCCGTACGGTCGCCGACGGCCGCGGCGATCGACGGCAACGCGTCGAGGGACGCCACCGCGCCGTCGACCTGGCGGCCGCCGTGGTTGGAGACGACGATGCCGTCCATGCCGGCGTCGACGGCGCGGCGGGCGTCGTCGGGGTGCTGGATACCCTTCAGCACGATCGGCCCGTCCCAGTGCGCGCGCAGGAACGGCAGCCGGTCCCAGGACTTGTCGGTGCCGGTGAACGTCGGCACCCACTGCAGCACCGCCGATATCAGGTCCTCCTCCGGCGGCTTGGCGAGCGCCGCGCGGAAGACCGGGTCGGAGAACGGGATGGCGGTCCCGACGCCGCGGATGAACGGCAGGTACGAGGCGTCGAGGTCGTGCGGCCGCCAGGCGAGCGTCCACGTGTCGAGGGTGACGACGAGGGTGGTGAAGCCGGCCTTCTTGGCGCGGTCGAGGATGCTGGCGCAGACGTCGTCGTCGTTCGGCCAGTAGAGCTGGTACCAGCGCGGCGCGCCGGGGCCGTTGGCCTCGGCGACCTCCTCGATGGTGTGCGAGGCGGCGGTGGAGAGGATCATCGGCAGGCCGGTCGCGGCCGCCGCACGGGCGGTGGCGAGCTCGCCGTCCTCGTGCAGGATCGACTGCACGCCGACGGGTGCGAGGAGTACGGGCGCGGGCATCTCGGTGCCGAGCACCGTGGTGCCGAGGTCGCGTTCGGTGGCGTCGGCGAGCATCCGCGGGACGAGGCGGCGGCGGTCGAAGGCCTCGCGGTTGGCGCGGGCGGTGGCGCCGGATCCTGCCGCCCCGGCGACGTACCAGAACGGGCCGTCCTCGAGCCGCTCGCGGGCGGCGGCCTCCAGGGCGGTGGGGTCGGTGGTGAACGGCGGCTGCTGGTCGGCGAGGCCGTTGAGGTATATCTCGCTCTGGTAGTCCCCGAAGCCCATGAGGGTCTCCTCTCCCTTGGCTACCGGAGAGTATTCACAGCCCGGCAAGATCCGCCAAGAGCCGTGCCTCCCCCATCACCTCCCCGCCGCCCTCGCCGTCCCCGAGGTCGGCCGCCCACAGCGCGGTCTCGACGCGCCGCGCCACCGCCCAGGCCAGCAGCCGCCCGCGGTCCTCGCCCAGCACGTCCGCGACGAGCGTGAAGCGGTCGGCGACGACGCGCTTCGGGTCATCGTGCTCGTACGGGTCGTCGACCTGCTCGATGAGCGGGTACAGGTCGTATCCCGGGTCGCCGGCCATCGGCTTCGCGTCGATGGCGAGCCAGGGGCGGCGCTCGGCGGCGAGGAGGTTGCCGGGGTTGAAGTCGCCGTGCACCACGACCTCGCGGGTGGCGGAGGCGGGAAGCTCGCGCAGCAGCCGGGCGCCGAGGGAGACGAGCCCCGGGTCGTAACCGGGCCGCAGCCGCGCCATCCGCTCCTCGACGACGTCCGCCCACTCGGCGCAGACGTCGGCGACCCGCGCGAGGCCGTGCCCTGCGGGCAGGTCGGCGCTCCACAGTTCGCGCAGCAGCTCCGCCCCGATGAGCAGCCGCTCCTCGGCCGGCAGGTGCTCGGCGTCGCCGAGTTCGGTGCCGGGCTCGCAGCGCTCGATGAGCAGGGCGGAGTGGCCGGGGTCGTGCCGCAGCAGCCGCACCGCTCCGCGCCCGTCCCAGATCCGCAGCGCCTCCGCCTCGCCGGCGGCCTCGGGGTGCGGCCAGGTGACCTTGAAGACGGCGTGGGTGCCGTCCTCGGTACGGGCCGGGGCCACCCACGAGCAACTGCCGCCGTGGAAGGGCGGGTCGAGCCGCAGCGACCACTCCTCGCGGTACTTCGCCACCAGCGCGGGCAGCTCGGCGAGCCAGGCACGCCCTGAGGCGTGGATCCGCATCTGCTCGAGGACCGGGAGGTCAGGAGGGAAGAGGAGATCGTCGTTCATCCGGGCCACGGTATCCGGGAGGTGCGCGGAAAACCGGCCGGAGCACCGGCTGTCCCGCTAGAGCACCGGCGCCGTCGGCCCGTCGGGCCGCTCGTACCGCCCGGCCAGGACCTCGCCCGCGATCTCGCTGACCAGCGGCTCCGGCAGCTGCCGGAAGCCCTCCGCGTCCACCACCGCCACCCGCGGATACAGCCGCCGGGTGGCGTCCGGGCCGCCGGTGGCCGTGTCCTCCTCCGCCGCGTCGTACAGCGCCTGTACCGCGGCGGTCGCCAGTTCACGCTCGGCCATGTCCGCGCGCCACAGCTTCTTCAGCGAGCCGAGCGCGAACACCGAGCCGGAGCCGGTCCCCGCGAAGTGCTGCTCCTCGCTGCGGCCGCCGGTGATGTCGTACGAGAAGATCCGGCCCCGGCCGCGGGCGTCGTCGTAGCCGACGTAGACCGGGACGACGGCGAGGCCCTGGGTGGCGAGTTCGAGGTTGCCGCGGATCAGGGTGCCGAGGCGGTTGGCCTTGCCGGTCAGGGACAGGGCGGACGACTCGATCTTCTCGAAGTGCGCCAGCTCCATCCGGAAGAGCGCGACCATCTCCTCCGCGATGCCGGTGGAGCCGGCGATGCCGACGGCGGAGTAGTCGTCGGCCTGGAGGACCTTCTCGTACTCGCGGTTGGCGATGAGGTTCCCGGCCGTGACGCGGCGGTCGGCGGCGATCAGGACGCCGTCGGCGTACGTGGCGGCGACGACGGTGGTGGCGTGCGGGACGGTGAAGTCCGGGTGCGCGGCCGCCGGGAGCCGGCGGTTCACGGGCAGGAAACCGGGCGCCTGCACCTGCAGGAAGTCGACGAAGGACGACGAGCCAGGCGTGAGAAAGGCGTCCGGAAGGCGGGCCGGAAGCTCGGGGCGGTCCGGTATCTCGGCGGCGTCCAACGGAGGCTCCTTCCACGACGGGATCGATCCTGCCTCCCCGACCTTACCCGCGCGACGGGCCGCGGAACGTGCGCGGATACGATCCGGGCGGACGCGCGGCAGAGCGGCGAAAGGGGCGAGCGATGACCGGCCGGCCACCCATCGTGCTAATCCACGGCACCCGCCTGAGCAGCGCGCAGTGGAGCCCGCAACTACCCACGCTGCGAGCGGAGTTCACCGTCGAGACGGTCGACCTGCCGGGACACGGCGCCCGCGCGGCCGAGCCCTGGGACCTCGGCCGGGCCGCGCGGGTGGTGGCCGACGCCGTGGACCGGCTCGGACCCGCCGTGGTCGTCGGGCATTCGCTCGGCGGCTATGTGGCCCTGGAGTTCGCCCGCCGGTACGGATCCGGGCGGCTGCGCGGCCTGGTGCTCGCCGGCGCGAGCGCGCCGACCCGCGGCCCCTGGACCGCCCCGTACCGGATGATCGCCGGCCTGGTCCCGCGGATCTCGCCGGAGCGCCTGACCCGCTTCAACGACGCGCTCTTCCGCCGCCTCTACCCGCCGGAGGTGATCGGGCCGACCATCGCCGCGGGTTACGCCTTCCCGGCCCTGTCGGCGGCCTGGGGTGAGGTCCTCGGCCGCTTCGACGCGTCGGTGATGCGGGAGATCGCGGACCGGTCCGATGCGCCGGTGCTGATCCTCAACGGCGAGCGGGACCGCCTCTTCCGCCAGGGCGAACGCGACTTCGCACGGGCCCACGGCCGCGCCCGGATCGAGCTGATCCCGCGCGCGGGCCACCTGGCGAACTACGCCGCGCCCGCGGCCTTCACCGACGCGGTGCGGCGCTTCGCGCGCGAGGTGGGGGCGTAGGCGATGGCCATGTTCGTGCACCTGACGCCGGCGGCGAACGCGGCGCGCATCCGGCGGTCCGGGATCCGCGCCGCGAGCCGCGGCCAGGACGGCGCCCGCGGGGTGTACTGCTTCCCGGTGCTGCCGTCGTACACCCTCACCCACCAATGGCTGCGCGAGCTGGCGCGCTTCGGCGGCCGGGGCGGGCTGGTGGCGGTCCAGGTGCGGCTGGCCGACGACCAGGGTGTGCTGGCCGGGCACTACTCGGGGCGGAGCCCCGACGCCTCCGGCCTCGTCCCCGCCGCCGAGGCGGTGCGGCGGATCGCGGCGCTGGCGGACCCGCGCGGCTGGGAGGTCTTCGTGCCCCGGGCGATACGGCCCCGCGAGGTGCACCGGATCCGCGCGGCACCCCAGGTCGTGGGCTGGCGCTATCTGCCCGACGCGCACGGCCGCCGCCCCTGCACCTGCTTCGGCTGCCGGGAGCGCGGCGGTTACGGGGCACGGCGGCTGCGCGAGCGGCTGCCGCATCCGCTGGACGGTCCGGCGCCGCCGCCGCGGGTGCTGCTCTCGCGGGTGGCGGCGGCGGGCGACCCCGGCGACCCGGCCGCGCTGCGGGAGGCCCTGCACTGGTTCGGCATGCGCCGCCGCGGCCCGCTCGACCGACTGGCCCGCCTCGCCGCCCATCCGGACGCCGGGGTGCGGGAGGACCTGGTGTGGGCAGTCTCGCGCTGGTCCACACCGGGGGTGGCCGAGGTGCTGGACGGCCTCGCCGACGACCCGCATCCGGATGTCCGGGAGGCGGTGGAGACGGTCCGCGAGCCGGAGTGAACGGTGATCGCTGCGCCGTGCGCGGCCCGCTCTCACCTACGCTCTACTCCGTGCTTCACCACCCCTCTCGTACGCTCACCGCCCTGGGCCTCGGCGGCAGCCCGCTGCAGGCGCCGCTCACCTACCCCGGCACGCTGCCCGCGGAGTCGGGCCTGCTCGTCGGCGACCGCTTCCTGCGGCTCGTACCGGAGGAGGGGGCGCCGGTCGGTGCGTGGCTGGTCGAGGACGCGGTGCCGGAGCCCCTCGATGCCGTACTGAACCGGCTCGGGCTGCCGCCGTGCGGCGAGCGGACGCCGGTGCTCGCGGTCGGGTCCAACGGGGCGCCCGGACAGCTGCGGCGGAAGTTCCGGCACCTGCCCGAGCGGAGTGCGGTGCCGCTGACGCGGGTGCGGGTGCGCGGGGTCGCCGCCGGGGTGTCGGCGCATGTGGGACGGGCGGGTTACGTGCCCGCGACGCCGGTGCCCGCGGCGCCCGGGCGGACGGCCGAGCTGGCGGTGTCGTGGCTGGACGAGGCCCAACTACCGGTGATGGACGCCACGGAAGGCGCCTACGACCGGCTGCGGCTGACCACCGGCGGGCCGCCCGGGAGCGCGGTCGAGCTGCCTTCGGGCGAGGCCGTACCGCACTGCGAGGCGTACCTGAGCAAACACGGCTGGCTGGCCGCGGACGACTCCCTCACCGCACCCCCGCGCCCGCTGCTCCCCCAACCCGAGCTTCTCGCCGCCCTGCTGGCCGGATCGTCCGACCTGCGCACGCTCTTCGGCGACACACCGGAGGAGTTCGCGGCCCGGGCCGCGGCGGACGGGGAGGCCCGGGAGCGGGGGCGGAAGGTGTTCGCGGCGGAGGGCTGGGTGCGGCAGGGCGTCCGGCCGTGAAGACCGCCGACGCCGCTCAGTTGGTCCAGGCGGCCCTCGGCCTGGCGGAGCCGCCGGTGCTGCGTCCCGTAGAAGAGGGCGGCGAGCATCTCACGTGGTGGGTGGGCGACGCCTACGTGGCGCGCTTCGCTCCCGATCCGGCCGCGACGGCCCGTCAGCGACGCGAGGTCGCGCTGCGGAACGCGGTCCGGAAACGTATGGATGCGCCCGTACCGGAATCAGTGGGTGCGGGGATGTGGGCGCCGGGGTGCGGCTTCACGGTCGATGTCCTGCTGCCGGGCGCCTCCGCGGAGAACCGGCCGCTGTCGGCGGCGGGGGAGGCGCAACTGGCAGCGCTGCTGCGGGGGCTGCGGGAGTTCCCGGCGGCGGAGGCGGCGGCGCTGGGGGTGCCGCGGGCGGAGCCGCTGCGCTGGGACGAGCTCACGCGGGAGGCGCAGGCGGCGTGGACGCGCCTCCAGGCGGACCCGGACGCGCTCGCGGGTGAGGACCGCCCCCTCGCTCGCCCGGACCAGCCATTCCCGGCACCGCCCGCCCCCTCGACGTCACCCCCGGTCCTGGCGCACGCCGACCTCAAGGGCGAGCACCTCCTCCTCCACCCCGACGGCACCCTCTCCGGCGTCCTCGACTGGACGGACGCCGAACTGGCCGATCCCGCGCGGGACATCGCGGGGCTCGCCATCTCCGTCGGCTCCCCGGCGGCCTCCCGTATCGCCGCCGCCGCGGGATACGACGCCGCCACCGCGGCCCGCGGCATGCACCTCGCCCGCTGCGAAAGCGTGCTGCGGCTGGATGACCGGCTGCGTGGTACGGACCCGGACAGTCCGCTGTGGCTGCTGCGCCGGCAGCTGCTGCGGGCCTGGCGCTGACAGCGCGCCGCTACGAGCCGAGGAAGTCCCGCGCCACCCGCTTCGGCGCGCGGGCCAGCCAGGCCTCCTTGAGGAGTTCCTCCAGCTCGTCCGCCGGGAGCTCCGCCAGCCGTACGAGGACGGACGGGTGGCCGTCGAAGTGCGGGGTGGTGAAGTAGCTGCCCGGGTCGTCGGCGAGCAGCGCGAGCTTGGCGCCCTCGTCGGGGACGTAGGCCGCCAGCACCGGCCCTTCAGGAGCGGCGTCGCCGAGCGCGGCGAGGTCGGTCTTGCGCAGCGGGCGTTCCCAGGCGAAGAGTTTGTCCTTCACCCGCCAGCTGATCCACCCGTAGCCGGAGGTGACCTCCTCGGTCTCCGGCAGCGCGAGCGCGAGGCGGCGGACGTCGTCCCATGTGGCCATGGGTTCAGCCTAGGGCGGTCTCGCTCTCCGAGGCGGCAGTGCTGCTCGCCATGTCGAGCAGCACCAGGGCGTCGTGGTCGGGGCTGCCGGGGGTGGCCTGGTAGACGATCAGGCGCTGGCCGTCGGTGCGGGCGAGGGTCATCTGCTCGTAGTTCAGGCTCATGGCGCCGACCTCGGGGTGGCGGAAGCGCTTGGTGCCGCTGGAGCGGGCGCAGACCTCGTAGCGCTCCCAGAGGCGGGCGAACTCCTTGCTCTTCACGGCCAGTTCGCCGACCAGCTGGGTCAGCTCGGGTGCGACCGGGTCCGCGCCCGCGAGCGCGCGCAGGTGGGCGACGCTGCCGGGGAGGAGGTCCGCCCAGTCGGTGAACACCTCGCGGGCGGCCGGGTGCAGGAACAGATAGCGGGTCATGTTCCGGCGGGACGCGGGCCAGTCCGCCAGGCCGTGGTAGAGACGCAGCCCTGCGGGGTTGGCGGCGATGAGGTCGTTGGTGCGGGTGACCACGTAGGCCGGGCTGGGGCGGAGGGTCTCGAGCAGCTGGCGGATGCCGGGGCGGAGGCTGCGCGCGGGCTCCTTGCGCCGCCGGTCGGCGCGCGGGCCGCGGGAGCCGGCCTCGGCGAGGGTGCGCAGGTGGTCGTACGCGTCGTCGCTGAGCTGCAGCACGTCGGCGAGGGCGTCGACGACGGCGGGGCTGGGGTTGGTCTCCCGGCCGCGCTCGAGGCGGGTGTAGTAATCGATGCTGACGCCGGCGAGCGTGGCCAGCTCCTCGCGGCGCAGGCCCGGGGTGCGGCGCCGGCCGGTGCCCGGCGGCAGGCCGACGTCCTCGGGCTGCACCGCGGCGCGCTTGGCGCGCAGATAGCGGCCCAGCTCGCTGCCCTGGCCGCCCTGGCTCGCCTGCCCTTGATCGTTCATACGGTCCAGTGTCGCAGCCATCGGCTCCGTACCGGATGCCGTGGGGGGCCCTGCCACACCCCCTTATGCGGCTCCCCGCCACAGGCCGGTCTGTCAGTGGCGGGCCGTAGCGTCGAGTCTCAGTTGCACACCTCGCACCACCCGAATGTCTCAGGAGTGCACAACTGATGGCCACCCTGTTCAAGTCCGCCGCGGCCCGTACCGCGGCCAAGCCGCCGGCCGCCTGGAGCGGATCCTCCGCGGTGCTCGGCGCCGCCCTGCTGGGCTTCTTCCTGATCGCGCTGGACGCGATGATCGTCACCGTCGCGCTGCCCGACATCGGCCGCAGTCTCGGCGGCGGCATGTCGGGGCTGCAGTGGGTCGTGGACGGCTACACGCTGATCTTCGCCGCGCTGATGCTCTCCGCCGGCGCGCTGTCGGACCGGATCGGCGCCCGGCGGGCGTTCGGCGGCGGTCTGGTGCTCTTCGCGCTGGCCTCGGCGGCGTGCGGTCTCGCGCCAGGGCTCGGCGTGCTGGTCGCGGCCCGGCTGGTGCAGGGGGCCGCGGCGGCCGTGATGATGCCGGCGTCCCTCGCCCTGATCCGGCAGGGCTTCGCCGACCAGGCCGAGCGGGCGCGGGCGATCGCCATCTGGACCGCGGGCGGCGCCGTCGCCGCGGCGGCGGGGCCGGTGCTCGGCGGGCTGCTCACCGCCTCCATAGGCTGGCGCTGGATCTTCTTCGTCAATCTGCCGGCGGGGCTGCTGGCGCTCGCGCTGCTCGCCCGGGTGCCGGCCTCGCCGCGGCTGCCCGCGCGGGTCGACTGGGCCGGGCAGGTCACCGCGGTGGTCGCCATGGGCGCGCTGACGTACGGCGTGATCGAGGGCGGCGCCGAGGGCTTCGGCCGGCCGCTGACGCTGATAGCGCTGCTGGTGGCCGTCGCGGCCGCGGCCGGCTTCCTGGTGGCGCAGGCCAGGGGCGCGCGGCCGATGCTGCCGCTGGGGCTGTTCCGCTCGAAGGTGGTGTCCGTGTCGGTGCTGGTCGGGTTCGTGCTCAACGCCGCCTTCTACGGCGGGGTGTTCGTCTTCAGCCTGTACTTCCAGCAGGTGCGGGGGCTGTCCGCGCTGCACACGGGCCTGATGTTCGTGCCGATGACGGCGCTGATCGCGTTGGTGAACCTGAGCTCGGCGAAGCTGGCCGGCCGGTTCGGCCCGCGGGTGCCGATGGTGGCCGGGCAGCTGCTCGCGATGACCGGTCTCGCGGCGGTCGCCACCGTCGGCGCGCACACGGGCGTGTGGGTGGTGGCCGCGCTGATGGTGCCGGTCGGCCTCGGCGGGGCGCTGGCCGTGCCGGCGCTGACCGCGATGCTGCTCGACGCGGTGCCGGCGGACCGGGCGGGCACCGCGGCCGCCGTGCTCAACACCGGCCGGCAGACGGGCGGCGCGATGGCGGTGGCGGTCTTCGGGGCGCTGCTGGCGGGTCAGGACACCTTCCTGGCCGGGATGCGGTGGAGCATGCTGCTGGCGGCCGCCGGGCTCGTACTGACGGCGGGGGCGGCGCTGACGCTGCCGCGGGCGGGGCGCCGGCTCAGCGCACCCCGCTGATCACGAAGCCGCTGCGCGGCCTGGTCGGCATGCGGTGCAGCGGGATCCGCAGGTCCTGTTCCGGCACCTCGTATCCGAGGCGGGCGAGGCGGGGCAGCAGGGTGGACAGCGCGGCCAGGACGACGTCCTCGCCCGGGCAGCGGTGGTCGGCGGCGGCGTCCCCGCCGCCCTGCGGGACGAGTTCGTCGCGGCCGGGCTCGCGGCCCACGAACCGCTCGGGGTCGAAGACATACGGCCGGGGCCAGAGCTCCGGGTCGTGGTTCTGCCCGTAGAGGTCCAGAAGCACGAGGGTGCCCTCCGCGATCGTCTCGCCCTGCCAGTGCACGTCCTGCGGGGCAAGGCCGGCGACGAAGGGCGCGAAGGGATAGAAGCGGCGCACCTCGTGGGCGAAGGCCCGCGCGTAGTCCCCGCCCGCGCCGTCTTCGCCGTATCCCCCGTCCTCCCCGGCCAGCCGGGCCCGCAGCTCCGGATGGCGGTGCAGGGCGTGCGCGCCGAACACCGCGAACCAGGTGACGGCGACGGTCGGCCGGATGACGTTGAGGACCTCGACGGCGGCGGTGCGCGGGTCCAACCGCTCCCCGTCGGCGTCGCGGTGCGCGGCGACCGCGTGCAGCGCGTCGTCGGGACCGCCCGGCTCCGAGCGGGCCTGCTCGATCAGCCGGGCGATCCGCTCCTCCTGCCGGTTCCGCGCCCGGCGGGCCAGCCAGTGCCGCGGCCCCGCGGTGGCGAAGCCGTCCACCATGGCGATCAGGTCCTCCGCCGTACGCCGCGCCTCCCGGTCGTCCAGCGGGATGCCCGCCCACCCGCACACGGCCCGCGTCAGCAGGACGCTCACCTCGTCGAAGAACACCACCTCGGAGCGGTCGCCCCACTCCTTCGCGGACCGCTCCCACTCCTGCGCCACCCGCCGCGCCAGCGCCGCCACCCCCGCGGCGTCCTGCAGCAGCGAGACGAACAGCGCCTTGCGGGCGCGATGCGCCTCCCCGTCGAGGGTGTGCACGGCGCCCTTGCCGAAGAGGGTGCTGAGCACCGGTTCCGGGAGCGCCGACCGGCGCCGTACATGGTCCTCGTCGTAGAAGAACGCGACCGCGTCCGGGCCGCGCAGCGCGATGGCGGGCTTGCCGAGCAGCCGGGTCCTTACGGGCCCCGGGCCGCGGCGCCGGGTGAGGTCGGGGAGCCAGGCGTATCCCTGGGCGAGCAGCGGCAGGGTGTGGTCGATCATCCGGTCCTCCCGAGTGGTGCTGTGCCGATCGGCGGCGCCGCGATCCCGGTCACGGCGGAGGACGAGTGCCCGGTGCCGCCCGGCTCAGTCAAGGCGCGGCGCGGCGGCCGCGGCCCGATTGGGCGCACCTCGGCGTGTCGGAACGGCGGCTTCCGCTCCTGCTGCCCGCGGGCGGAATCATCGGCCCCGCGGGAAGGGAAGGGAGCGGATCCGGTGCGTGCTGGACAGGCGATCCCGGTCGCGGCGGTGCTGCTCGCCGCACTGACCGGGTGCGGGACGCCCGCCGAGCGGGAGGATGCCGCCGCCGCGGCGGCGGCCGGCTTCGCGGCGCGGCTGCGCGCCCCGGACCCGGCCCGCGGCTGCGCGGCGCTGGCGCCCGGCACCCGCGAGGAGCTGGTGCAGTCCGCCGGCGCACCCTGCGTACGGGCGCTGCGGGAGGCGGGGCTGCCCGCGCCGGGCCGGGTGCGCTCGGTCGATGTGTACGGGCACCAGGCGCGCATCATCACCGCCCACGACACGCTCTTCCTGTCGTCCTTCACCGGCGGCTGGAAGGTCACGGCCGCTGGCTGCACGCCGCGCCCGGGGCTGCCGTACCGCTGTCTGGTCAAGGGGGGCTGACGGGTGCGGACGCTGTTCACGCTGTACCTGGTGGTCGTGACCGCGGGGCTCGCGTACTGCCTGACGCTGGGGCTGATGCACCGGTGAGGCGGGTCCTGCGCTTCTTCCGCAACAACGGGCTGACCATCGCCTTCGGCACCGCCTTCCTGCTCACCCTGCTGGGGCAGGCGATCGCGGGCCAGGCCCAGTTCAACAACCGCCTCGCCGCCGAGGAACTGCAGCAGGTGAGCTTCGGCGGCTACCTGCTCACCTCCGACTTCGCCGTCGACGTGACCGAGAACTGGCAGTCGGAGTACCTGCAGTTCTTCCTCTACATCTTCGGCACCGTCTGGCTGCTCCAGCGCGGCTCCCCCGAGTCGAAGAAGCTGCACAAGGCGGGCCTGGAGTCGGACGAGGAGCAGAAGGTCGGCGCGTACGCCCAGCCGGACTCGCCCCGCTGGGCGTACGCCGGCGGCATCCGCCAGGCCTGGTACTCCCGCTCCCTGGGCACGGTGATGTGCACCCTGTTCCTGCTCTCCTGGCTGACGCAGTCGGTCGCGGGCGTGGCCGCGTACAACGAGGAACAGCTCCGCGGCCTGCAGCCGCCGATCAGCTGGCCGGCGTATCTGACCTCGGCCGACTTCTGGGTCCGCACCCTGCAGAACTGGCAGTCCGAGCTGCTCGCCGTCGGCTCGATGGCGATCTTCTCGGTCTATCTGCGGCAGCGCGGCTCACCGGAGTCCAAGCCGGTGGGCACGGCGCACACGACGACCGGCATCGAGGGCTGAGCGTCGGGAGCTGCGCCGGCACCCCAGGCCGGCGGCCTCAGCGGCCGAGGGCGCGCTTGAGCTGGGCCTTGTTCATGGTGGAGCGGCCGTGGATGTTGCGGCGGCGGGCCTCGGCGTAGAGCTGGTCGCGGGTCGGGCCCTGGGCACCGGAGTGCGAGCGCTGACCGCCGCGCCGGCCGGAGGAGATGTCGCGGGTCGAGCTGCGGCTCGCCGTGCGGGACTCGCCGGAGCGGGCGCGGGCCTTGTTCACGGTCCGCGCCGCTATCTCCTCGGCCCGGTCGGTGCTCGCGCCGCGCTTCTTGGCGCTCTTCTTGATGTGCTCGTACTGCCGCTCGCGCTTGGGGCTGGATCCTCTGGGCATAGCTCCGCTCCTCCGTCGGATGTGCTCTTACGATCACTGTCCGGGGGCGCCCGGGGGCCCGCAATGCGGCGACCCCCGGCCGGGTGCCGGGCGCTTCGGAGCGGCGTACGGGAAGGTGCTCAGGGCAGCGTGAGGATCCGCGGGCCGTCCTCGGTTACGGCCACCGTGTGCTCGATGTGCGCCGCCCTGCTGCCGTCCGCGGTGCGCAGGGTCCAGCCGTCCGGGTCGGGGACGTACGCGTTGGAGCCGCCGGCGTGCAGCATCGGCTCGATCGCGATGACCAGTCCCGGACGGAGCGGGAAGCCGCGGCCCGGGCGGCCGCGGTTGGGCACCGGCGGGTCCTCGTGCATGCGCCGCCCGATGCCGTGCCCGCCGAAGTCGGCGGGCATGCCGGCGCGGGCGGCGTCCGCGACCTGCTGGATGGCGTGGCCGACGTCGCCGAGCCGGTTGCCGGCGGTGGCGGCGGCGATGCCCGCGTCCAGCGCCCGCCGGGTGGCCTCGATCAGCTCGGTGTCCTCCGGGCGGGCGGTGCCGACGGTGAAGCTGATCGCGGCGTCCCCGGTCCAGCCGTCGAGGGTGGCACCGCAGTCGATGGAGACCAGGTCGCCGTCGCGCAGCCGGTAGCCGGTCGGGATGCCGTGCACGATGGCGTCGTTGACGGACGCGCAGATCACCGCGGGAAACGGGGTGTCCGCGAAGGACGGCGTATAGCCGAGGAACGGCGACCCCGCCCCGGCCTTGTCGAGCACCTCCCGCGCGACGGCGTCCAGTTCCAGCAGGCTGACGCCGACCCCGGCGGCGTCCTGTACGGCGGCGAGCGCCTGCCCGACGACCTGCCCCGCGGCGCGCATGGACTCGATCCCGGCGGCGGACTTCAACTCGACCATGGTGGTGCTCCTCCAAGCTGAACCAATTTCTATACCGGTATTAGTATCACGGGCCGACTGCGCGGCGAACTCCCCCCAAGTGGACCCATCCGGCCCAAGCGGCCAGATCCGCACATCCCGTACCGTCCGCACGGCCAATGTCCCAGGGGGGAACATGAACTACCCGCACGACCCGAACCAGCCCGGTCAGCCCTACGGCTACACCCCGCCTCCGGCGGGCCTCGACTACGGGCCGCCGGTGCAGCCGTATCAGCAGCAGCCGCTGCCACCCGTACCGCCGCGGCAGTCGCATCGCGGCCTCCAGATCGCGGGCGCCGTCGTCGCTCTCGTCGTCGTGTTCGGCACCGGCATCGCCGTGGGCTCCGCCGGCGGCAGCGGCGACGGCACGCCAAGGGCCGCGGCGACGGTGACCGTGACCGCGAAGCCCGGCGAGAAGCCGGAGAGCAAAGAGGCGGACGCCGGGGAGGAGAAGGCCGCCGGTGACGAATCGCTGTCCCTGACCGAGACCGCGAGCTACGAGGACGGCATCACGGTGGCCCTGTCCGGATTCCAGCGCCGGGTCTCCAGCGACTACGCCAGTCCCGAGAACACGCCGTATGCCCGCTTCACGGTGAAGGTCACCAACGGCTCCGAGAAGAACCTCGACCTGAACGAGCTCATCATCTCCTGCCAGTACGGCGACGAGGGCAAGAGCGGGGAGCAGATCTTCGACGAGGGCCTCGATTCGCCCTCCACGCACCTGCGGCCTGGCCGGTCGATCAATGTGCCGGTCGGCTGCGAGCTGCCGAAGTCGGAGCGCTATCTCCAGATCGAGGTCACACCTCGCATGATCGCCGACGCCGCGATCTTCGCCGGGAAGGTGCAGTGACGGGGACCGGCCTCGCCGACCCGGGGCCGGTATTAGAATAACGGGCATGGTACGCACCCCCCTGACCCCGGAAGAGCGCGAGCGCGGCGAGCGGCTCGGCGAGCTGCTGCGCGCGGCCCGCGGCGCCCGCAGCATGGTCGAGATCGCCGCCGGCGCGGGGATCTCGGTCGAGACGCTGCGGAAGATCGAGTCGGGCCGGATCGCGACGCCTGCGTTCTTCACGGTGGCCGCGCTGGCGGGTGAACTCGGCATGCGCCTGGACACGTTGGTCGAGGCCGTGGGCCAAGTGCCGGAGCAGGCCGCGCCTGAGCGGGTGGCCTAGGGCCTTTCTTTCGGATCTTGCCGGGTCCCGCGCCGCCCGGCACGCACCCTCGCCGCACGGCGCCCCCGGACCGGTGGCTCCGCCACAGGACCGGCGACACCGCACGCCGAGGCCACGCACCGACCGATGCTCCTATGCCCACACTCCATTCATACGCCCACCCGCACGTGGCACATCTCCGTGCCAGCCGACAAGATCCGAAAGAAAGGCCCTAGCCCTGGGCGTACGCCCGCGGCCGTACGCCGGATTCCCGATACCGTTTGGGACCCGCTGATCGCCAGCATGGCGGGCATGACCGATACGAACGAGCAGGCCCCCGCACGCGCTTCGCAGAGCCGCGTCCGCACCCCGCCCGCCTGGGCCGTCCTGCTCGCCGCCTGTGCGGGGCAGTTCCTGGTCGTGCTCGACATGTCCGTCGTGAATGTCGCGCTGCCCGCGATCCGCGCCGACCTCGGCATGGCCGAGAGCGGGCTGCAGTGGGTGGTGAACGCCTACGCCATCACCTTCGCCGGGCTGCTGCTGCTCGGCGGGCGGGCGGCCGATCTCTTCGGGCGCAAGCGAGTGTTCCTCGCCGGGCTCGCACTCTTCACCGCCGCCAGCCTGGCCGGCGGGCTCGCGGACGGTCCCGGCATGCTGATCGCCGCCCGCGCCGTGCAGGGGATCGGCGCCGCGGTGCTGTCGCCGGCCACGCTCACCATCCTCACGACCGCATTCCCCGAGGGCCCGGCCCGCACCCGGGCCATCGGCACCTGGACGGCCGTCGGCGCCGGCGGCGGCGCCGCGGGCGGCCTCGTCGGCGGGCTGCTCACCGAGCATCTGTCGTGGCGCTGGGTGCTGCTGGTCAACGTGCCCATCGGCGCCCTCGTCCTCGTCGTCGCCGCGCTCTGGCTCGCCGAGGGCCGGTCCGGCTCCGGGCGCCGGCTCGACGTGCTCGGTTCGGTCCTGGTCACCGGCGGCGTCGCCGCGCTCGCGTACGGGATCGTGCAGACCGAGGCGCACGGCTGGACCTCGGCCGCGTCGCTGGTCCCGCTCATCGGCGGGCTCGTGCTGCTCGCCGCCTTCGTCGCCGCCGAGGCCCGGGTCCACGAACCCCTCGTCCCGCTCGGCCTGTTCCGCATCCGGTCGGTCTCCGCGGCCAACGCCATCCTGCTGATCTGCGGCCCGGCACTCATGGCGACCTGGTACTTCCTCTCCCTCTACATGCAGAACGTGCTGCACTACTCCCCCGTGCAGGCCGGCCTGTCCTTCCTCCCGCACACCATCGCGGTCATCGCCGGGTCGAAGGCGGCACCGCGGCTGATGGCCCGCTTCGGGCCGCGCACGGTCGCCGCGGCCGGCGCCCTCATCGCCACCGCCGCGCTGCTGTGGCAGGCCACCATCACCGCCGACGGCACCTTCCTGTCCGTGATCCTCGGGCCCGGCGCCCTCACCATGCTCGGCGCGGGGCTGCTGATGACGCCGGTGTCGGAGGCGGGCGTCACCGGCGTCGCGGCCGCCGACCAGGGCCTGGTCGCGGGGGCGCTGAACACCTCGCGGCAGCTGGGCGGCGCGCTCGGCCTCACCGTGCTGGCGACGGCGGCGGCGTCCCGTACCGGCACCGGGACCGGCGCCGAGGCACTGACCTCCGGCTATGCGCTGACCTTCGTGCTGTGCGCGGTGTTCATGGCCGCGGGCGCCGCGATGGTGGCCCTGCTGCCGAGGCCGGGCGGGACGCCGGGTACAACGGCCGCATGAAGATTCGCACCGGCGGCGCCGCCGACGTCCCCGCCACCCTCGACCTGCTCGATGCCGCCGTCGCGTGGCTCGTCTCCCTCGGCCGGCCGGGCCAGTGGGGTACGGAGCCGTACTCGTCGCTGCCGCACGGCCCCGGTCGGGTGCACCGGTACGCGACGGAGTATCTGATGCGGATCGCGGAGACCGACGACGGGCAGGTGGCGGGGGTGTGCGTGCTCGGCAACGGTCCCGCGGACGGGGTGCCGGTGACGGACGAGCCGGAGGTGTTCGTACGGCTGCTGGTCACCGACCGGGCGCTCAAGGGCGGCGGGGTCGGAGCCGCGCTCATCAACGACGCGAAGGCCGAGGCGCGGCGGCGCGGGGTGCGGCTGGTGCGGGTGGACTGCTACGCAGGCGACGATCAGGCGCTGGTGGCGCAGTACGAGCGGCTCGGCTTCACCCGGGCGGCCGCGTTCACCGTCGAGCGCGAGGGGAAGCCGCCCTGGCCGGGGCAGGTGCTTGAGCTGCGGGTGTGAGCCGCCCGAGCGGCGGTCTTACGGCTGCGGGTCCGGGCCGCGGGGCCCAGCATGGGTCCCGTAGGCCCGACACCCGACGCGAACGGGAGACATCCCATGGACGACCCCACCCTCCAGTCCCAGGCCGCCGACGAGGACACCTGGCAGCCGCCCGCCTTCGCGATCGTCGAGACCGGCCTCGAGGTGACCGGTTACGCGCTGAGCGACCGCGGCGAGCGCCCCGAACTGCCCGACGCCGCCTGATCCGCCGGTAAGGCGGCCGCGATGCTGGTGCACGTGCTCGGCACCGCCGCCGGGGGCGGCGTGCCGCAGTGGAACTGCGCCTGCCCCGGCTGCGCGGGCGCCCGCGTGCACGCGCTGCGGCGCCGCCGCCACGACGCGCTCGCGCTGCAGGCGGCGCCCGGCCGCTACTACCTCGTCGGCGCCGGACCCGACCTCGGCGAACAGCTCGCCGACTGCCCCGACCTGCACCCGGGGCCTGGCCCGCGGGAGACCCCGGTCGCGGGCGTGATCCTCACCGACGCCGAACTCGACCACACCCTCGGCCTCGCCCGCCTCCGCGAGGCCGGGGAAGTGGAGCTGCTGGCGACCCGGCCGGTGCTGGACGCGGTCATGGACAAACTCGCCCTCGGCGCCACCCTCTTCCCGTACACCAAGCTCACCACCCGCTCGGGCAGGAGCAGCA
>NZ_JAAKZV010000149.1 GCF_011044975.1 Streptomyces coryli
GTTCGAGTGCGCGGGTTCCTGGGGGCGGAGCCCCCAGGAACCCGCGCACTCGAACATCGCAGCGGAAGCGCATAGCATCCGCCCATGTCTGAGACCGCAAGCAACGGCCAGTGGTACCCGGCCGAATGGCCGGACCGCATTCGTGCCCTCGCGACCGGTGAGTTGACCCCGGCCGAGCCGCGGACGGCGGCGACCGTGCTGCTGCTGCGGGACGGGCTCGATGTCTACATGCTGCGCAGACGCGCCTCCATGGCTTTTGCCGGGGGCGCGTACGCGTATCCGGGCGGGTCCGTCGATCCGCGCGATGAGCGGCCGGTGGGGTGGGCCGGGCCGCCGCCCGAGGAGTGGGCCGCGCGACTGGGGGTCGAGGTGCCCGCGGCGCGGGCCATCGTCTGCGCCGCCGTGCGCGAGACCTTCGAGGAGGCCGGCGTGCTGCTCGCCGGGCCGTCCGCGGACGAGGTCGTCGGCGACGTCTCCGGCGCCGACTGGGAGGCCGACCGGGCCGCGCTCGTCGACCGCGAGCTGTCCTTCGCCGAGTTCCTCGAGCGGCGCGAGCTCGTGCTGCGCTCCGATCTGCTGCGGGCCTGGGCGCGCTGGATCACCCCCGAATTCGAGCCGCGGCGCTACGACACGTGGTTCTTCGTCGCCGCGGAGCCGTCCGGGCAGCGGAGCCGTAACGCGTCCACCGAGGCCGACCGCACGGCCTGGGTGCGCCCTGAGGACGGCGCCGCGGGCTACGACCGCGGCGAGCTGCTCATGATGCCGCCCACGATCGCCGCGCTGCGCGAGCTGGTGGGGCTGCGTACGCCCGGTGAGGCCCTCGCGGCCGCGGCGGCGCGGGAGTTGACGCCGGTGCTGGCCAAGGCCCGGATGGAGGAAGGGGAGATCGTGCTGAGCTGGCCGGGGCACGAGGAGTTCACGAAGAGGCTGCGCCGATGACGTACGCCGACGCCCTGCCCGGGCAGCCGCGCGGCGGCGCCATCGCGGGGCCCGCCAGTGAGCGCGCGGTGTGCGTGCTGGCGCCGAACGCCTCGCCGATGACGCTGGACGGCACGAACACGTGGATCGTCGCCGAGCCGGACTCCGACCTGGCCGTGGTCATCGACCCCGGGCCGCTGGACGACGTGCACCTGCAGGCGGTGGTCGACGCCGCCGAGCGGATGGGCAAGCGGGTCGGGCTGACGCTGCTCACGCACGGGCACCCCGACCACGCGGAGGGCGCGGCGCGCTTCGCCGAGCTGACCCGGACGAAGGTACGGGCGCTGGATCCGGCGCTGCGGCTGGGCGACGAGGGCCTGGCCGCCGGGGACGTCGTCACGACGGGCGGGCTCGAGCTGCGGGTCGTACCGACGCCGGGGCATACGGCGGACTCGCTCAGCTTCCATCTCCCGGCGGACGCGGCGGTGCTGACCGGCGACACGATCCTGGGGCGGGGCACGACGGTCGTCGCGCACCCGGACGGGCGGCTGGGGGACTATCTGGACTCGCTGCGGCGGCTGCGCTCGCTGACGGTCGACGACGGGGTCTCGACGGTGCTGCCCGGGCACGGCCCGGTGCTGAATGACGCGCAGGGCGTCGTCGAGTACTACCTCGCGCACCGCGCCAACCGGCTCGCGCAGGTGGAGACGGCGGTGGAGAACGGCTTTCGCACGGCACCCGAGGTGGTCGCGCACGTCTACGCGGACGTGGACCGGTCGCTGTGGCCGGCGGCGGAGCTGTCCGTACGGGCGCAGCTGGAGTATCTGCAGGAGCACGGGCTGATCTAGTCCGGGCGTGGCGCCTTTGTGCCGTGTTCCTTCTCGTACTCGGCGGCCAGCCACGGGCCGAAGTCGTCGATCAGCTCGGTGAGCAGCGCGCGGTCGGCTACGGGCTCGCGGCCCAGGCGGGCGGCGGCGCGCAGCTGCTCCGCATGCTCCGGGTAATACGCCGCGAACGCCTCCACCGACTCGTCCAGGTCGCTGGTCCAGCCGCCCCAGCGCGGCATGACGAGCGTGAAGCCGGTGCGGACGAGCTTGCGGGACGCCCCGCGGGCGAGCGGCAGCAGGTCGGCGTCGGACGCCAGCCGCTCGCGCCAGCGCGGGAGGGCCGGGGCGAGGTCGCCGTTGGTCTCGCGGGCCAGGAGCGAGTCGGGGCGGTAGCGCGGCAGCTGCTCGGCGAGGTCAGGGCCCTCCAGGGGCGTGCACAGGCAGGCGATGAACCAGCCCATGTCGTGCCGCTCCAGCTCGCTCAGCAGCACCTCGGCGCTCTCCAGCAGGATGCCGACGCCGTTGACCTGCGGGAACGCGGCGTCGATACGGCGCTCCGCGGCCTTAGCCCACGCCCGGTCCTCGTCCGTGGGCGCATGGTCGAGGGCGAGCAGCGCGTCCAGGTCGGACTCCCCGGGCACGGCATTGCCGCGGGGCACGCTGCCGTAGAGATACGCGCTGTGCAGCCCGGTCGCCGGGAGCTGCCGCTGCAGCGCGACAACCGCACCCGCGAAGGACGGCGGAACGCGGTCGAGGCTGCCCTCGCGGGCTATGTATCCGTCGGCGTCCAGCCCCCGGCTCATCAGCGCGAGCGCTTCGCCAGCCGCTCCACGTCGAGCAGGATGACCGCCCGCGCCTCCAGGCGCAGCCAGCCGCGGGACGCGAAGTCGGCGAGCGCCTTGTTCACGGTCTCGCGGGAGGCGCCGACCAGCTGGGCCAGCTCTTCCTGGGTGAGGTCGTGCACCACGTGGATGCCCTCCTCGGCCTGCACGCCGAAGCGGCGGGAGAGGTCGAGCAGCGCGCGGGCGACACGGCCGGGGACGTCCGAGAAGACCAGGTCGGACATCTGGTCGTTGGTACGGCGCAGGCGGCGGGCGACGGCACGCAGCAGGGCCGTGGCGACCTCGGGGCGGGCGTTCAGCCAGGGCTGCAGGTCGCCGTGGCCGAGGCCGAGCAGCTTGACCTCGGTGAGCGCGGAGGCCGTGGCCGTGCGCGGGCCCGGGTCGAACAGCGACAGCTCGCCGATGAGCTCGCCGGGGCCGAGGACGGCGAGCATGTTCTCGCGGCCGTCGGGGGAGGTGCGGTGGAGCTTGACCTTGCCTTCGGTGACGACATACAGCCGGTCCCCGGGGTCGCCCTCGTGGAACAGCGAGTCACCGCGCGCAAGCGTCGTCTCCGTCATCGAAGCGCGCAGCTCGCTCGCCTGCTCGTCATCGAGCGCGGCGAAGAGGGGGGCGCGCCGCAGAACGTCGTCCACGAGTTCTCTCCTTGTCCATGTGCCCAGGCGACCGTCCCGGTCGTGCCGGGTGCCTCCATGATGCAGGACGGTAAAACAGTGTGATCAGTCACAAGTTTGACGCATGCGGGGAGGTGTTCGTACGCCAGGGGGGCCGATCGGGGCGGCCGGCGGATGCGGCTCGGGGCCCAAGAGCCCTTGTGAGAGCCGAGAGTAGGGCGGCCGAACGGGTGTAAGACCCCGGCAGGATTCCGCTGTGGGCGAACAGATCTGCTGGCGGGTACCCCGAATGGGCGAATACGGATCCGGCAGGCCGCCGCTTGGGCCACCGGTGGCGCCCTCGGCAATACAGCTGCTCGCTGTCGGTGGAGGACCGTACGCTTGCGGGCATGGCGACGAGTGGCGGGGCCGGCGAGCGACCGGTGATCAGGAAGGCGAAGGCGGCGCCCACGCGCACCGGCCGGGTGCGGCAGGCGCGGCGGATCTACCGCGAGCTGGAAGAGGTGTATCCGTACGCCCACCCCGAGCTCGACTTCGAGAATCCCTTCCAGCTCCTCGTCGCCACGGTGCTGTCCGCGCAGACCACCGACCTGCGGGTGAATCAGACGACGCCCGCCCTCTTCGCGAAGTACCCCACCCCCGAGGACCTCGCCGCGGCGAACCCGGAGGATGTCGAGGAGCTGATCCGGCCGACCGGCTTCTTCCGCGCCAAGACCAAGTCGATCATGGGCCTGGCCAAGGCCCTGACGGAGAACTTCGGCGGCGAAGTGCCGGGCACCCTCAAGGACATGGTCACGCTGCCGGGCGTCGGCCGTAAGACCGCCAATGTGGTGCTCGGCAATGCCTTCGGCGTCCCGGGCATCACCGTGGACACCCACTTCCAGCGCCTCGTCCGCCGCTGGAAGTGGACCGAGCAGACCGACCCGGACAAGATCGAGCAGGAGGTCGGGTCCCTCTTCCCGAAGAAGGACTGGACGATGCTCTCGCACCTGGTGATCTTCCACGGCCGCCGCATCTGCCATGCCCGCAAGCCCGCCTGCGGCGCCTGCCCGATCGCCCCGCTCTGCCCGTCGTACGGAGAGGGCGAGCTGGATCCCGTAAAGGCGGAGAAGCTCCTGAAGTACGAGAAGGCGGGCCTGCCGGGCCAGCGGCTGAAGCCCCCGAGCGACTTCCCGGGGCCGCCGGCGCCGCCGCTGGAGGGCAGGTGACGAGCGCCCGCGAAGCCGGGCCGGTCGAGGTCACGGAGGACGGCCTGCCCGATTGGCTCCTGCCGGTCGCGGACGCGGCCCGCACGGTCGCGCCGGAGCAGCTGAGCAGCTTTCTGCCGCCCGCCGAGGGTGGCCGCCCGTCCGCCGTGCTGGTCCTCTTCGGCGCCGGCGCGGACGGCCGTCCCGAGCTCCTGCTGATGGAGCGCGCGGGGCAGCTCCGCTCGCATGCCGGGCAGCCCTCCTTCCCCGGCGGCGCCCTGGACCCGGAGGACGGCGACCCGGCGGGCGACGGCCCGCTCCGCGCGGCGCTGCGCGAGGCCGAGGAGGAGACCGGCCTCGACCCGGCGGGCGTGCAGATCTTCGCCACGCTGCCGGCGCTCTACATCCCGGTGAGCGGCTTCGTCGTGACGCCCGTCCTCGGCTGGTGGCGCGAGCCTTCTCCGGTGCGGGCCGTGGATCACGCCGAGACCGCCCGCGTCTTCACGGTCCCGGTGGCCGATCTCACCGACCCGGCGAACCGCGCCGTGGCCGTGCACCCCCGTGGCCACGCGGGCCCCGCGTTCACCGTCGGCGACGCCCTCGTCTGGGGCTTCACCGCCGGCGTCATCGACCGGATCCTGCACTATTCCGGCTGGGAGGAACCATGGGACCGTGCCCGGCAGGTGCCCCTGGACTGGCACGCATGAGACGGTGACTTGGTGAACGTGCTGGACATATTGCTAATCCTGGCGGCCGTGTGGTTCGCCGTCGTGGGGTACCGCCAGGGCTTCGTCGTCGGCATCCTCTCGGTCACGGGTTTTGTCGGCGGCGGCCTCGTCGCGATCTACCTGCTCCCGGTGATCTGGGACAAGGCCACGGACGGCGCCGCGCTGAGCCAGACCTCGGCGATCCTCGCCGTGGTCATCGTGATCATCTGCGCCTCCGTCGGCCAGGCGTTCACCACCCAGCTCGGCAACCGGCTGCGCCGCTACATCACTTGGTCCCCGGCCCGTTCGCTCGACGCCACCGGCGGCGCCGTGGTCAATGTCGCGGCGATGCTCCTGGTCGCCTGGCTGATCGGCTCCGCCCTCGGCGCCACCACCCTGCCCACGCTGGGCAAGGAGGTGCGCGGCTCCAAGGTGCTCAACGGCGTCGCCGAGGTGCTGCCGAAGAACGCCGACACGTGGTTCAACCAGTTCAGCAACACGCTCTCGCAGAACGGCTTCCCGCAGGTCTTCTCCCCCTTCCAGGGCGAGCAGATCACCAACGTGCCCGCGCCCGACCCGAAGCTGGTGAACAGCCCGGTCGTCGCCCGTGCCAAGCAGTCCATCGTCAAGGTCGTCGGCCAGGCCCCGAGCTGCGGCAAGGTCCTGGAGGGCACCGGCTTCGTCTTCGCGCAGAACCGGGTGATGACCAACGCGCACGTCGTCGGCGGCGTCGACGAGCCCACCGTGCAGATCGGCGGCGAGGGCCGGACGTACGACGCCGAGGTCGTGCTCTACGACTGGCGCCGCGACATCGCCGTCCTCGAGGTGCCGGACCTGCGGGCGCCCGCGCTGCGCTTCGCCGACGAGGACGCCCGTACGTCCTCCGACGCGATCGTCGCCGGCTTCCCGGAGAACGGCGGCTTCGACGTCCGCGCCGCCCGCGTCCGCGACCGGATCAGCGCCAACGGCCCGGACATCTACCGCCGCGGCACGGTCAGCCGCGACGTCTACTCCCTCTACACCCTCGTCCGCCAGGGCAACTCCGGCGGCCCGCTGCTGACCCCGCAGGGCGAGGTCTACGGCGTGATCTTCGCCAAGTCCCTCGACGACAACGACACCGGCTACGCCCTCACCGCCGACGAGGTTCGCTCGGACATCGAGCGCGGGCGTACGGCATCGCGGCAAGTGGACAGCCAAGGATGTGCGATGTGAGCGGAGCGGGGCGCGACGTCAGGCGTCGCGCGCCGTGTGGCGCAGCCGCGCGCTGACCCAGCGCGCACGGCGGCGCAGGATGTGCGGAATCCCCAGACGCAGGTCACCCGCCGAATGATCCGAGGCCACCCGCTCGCGCGAACTGCCGAAACGTGTGGTGGCGCGGCGGTTGCCTACGTCGTTGTAGTCATGCGTCCAGCCCATACCCACGAGACTGCCCTGGCCCCACGATCGGTAATCGCCTCCGGGGCGGCCAATTGGAGTATGCGTAGAGCATGTGACCGAGGCTCGAACACAGAGCCCGTCAGAGTGCCGGCGTCTACCGGTCCGGCTCCGGGTCGCGCAGCCAATTGACCAGCTCTGCCGAGAAAGCGGCCGGATCTTCCTCGTGCGGGAAGTGCCCGACGCCGTCGAACAGCCGCCACCGGTACGGCGCTTCGACGAACTCTCCTGACCCGGCCGCGGTGCGGGTACGCATCACCGGATCGAGTGACCCGTGAAGGTGCAGCACGGGTACCCGCACGGGGCGTCTCATGCGCCGGTAGAACTGCACCCCGTCCGGCCGCGCGAGGGACCGGATCAGCCAGCGGTACGGCTCCACCGAGCAGTGCGCCGTGGACGGGATCAGCATCGCCTGCCGGTACGCGTCCACGGTCTTGTCGTCCGGCTGATGGGGCCCGGACCAGTCCCGGATCAGCTCCCCGACCTCGGCCGCGTCGTCGGCGACCAGCTGCCGCTCGGGCAGCCACGGCCGCTGCAGCCCCCACACGAAGGAGCTCGACCCGCCCCTGAGGTCCGCCAGCATCGCCGCCCGCCAGCGCCGCGGATGCGGCATCGATACGGGCACCAGACGGCGCACCAGCTGCGGCCGCATCACCGCCGCTGTCCAGGCCAGATAGCCGCCGAGGCCGTGCCCGACCAGCGCCGCGTCCGGCTCGCCGAGGGAGCGGATGACGCCGGTGACATCGAGCGCCAGATTCCCCGGGTCGTAACCGCGCGGGGTGCGGTCGCTGCCGCCGACGCCGCGCAGGTCCATCGCGACGGCGCGGTAGCCGGCGTCGGCGAGCGCCGTCAGCTGTTCCCGCCAGGTCCACCAGAACTGCGGGAAGCCGTGCAGCATCAGCACCAGCGGGCCCTCACCGAGCTCCGCGATGTGGAACCGGGCGCCGTTCGCGGCGACGTCCCGGTGCGTCCAGGGGCCCTCGAGGCGTACGGCCTGGGTGTCGGCTGCGGGGAGCGTCATGAAGTCGAGCGTGCCACACCATCGGTGGGCTTACGTCCGCTCTGAGTCGTACGTCCCCCCGGACGCACCCCGGAGAAGACCTCCATGGTCTGGCGGGCCGAAGCGATGGTCTTTTCCGGCTTGTTGATGCGCTTGACGCGGGCGTAGCCGAAGGCGCCGATGGCGGCGGCGAGGACGAAGTGCGCGCCGAAGACGATCAGGAACGACCAGCCCAGCGCGAGACCGAGGGCGTGCAGCCCGTACGCGGCGGCGAAGCTGAGCACCGGGATGCCGAAGAGCGCGAGCGCGCCGGCCACGATGAAGGAGCCGCCGCCGATGCCGGCCTTCTTGACGTCACGGCGCATCTCCGCCTTGGCGAGCGCGATCTCGTCGTGCACCAGGGCGTGCAGGTCCGCGGTCGCGGTCGCGACCAGCTGGCCGAGTGTGCGCTCCGTGTGCTGGTCCACGCCTGCGCTCATCGCGTCGCTCCCTCTCCCGTGGCAAATCCTGTTCCATGTGACCGACCGGTCACATCATGCCGTGCCGCTGCCGGACTTGTTGCCGCGGGTGTGCGTTTCCACCCACCTGCGGTGCTCTTCGGCCTTCGCCTCGTAGATGGCGATCATGCGCTCGTGGTACTCGATCTTGTCCTGCTCGTACATGTCCGGGATCCCGTCGCCGTCCTCGTCCCGGTTCTCCTCGGTGTAGATCCGCTGGTGGACCTTGTCGCGCCACTTCAGCAGCACGCAGGCGACCAGGGCGGCGATGAGGGAGCCGATCAGGACGGCGGCCTTGGTCTCCTCGGTCAGTACGGCGTCGCCGTCGAAGGCGAGCTCGCTGATGAGCAGCGAGACGGTGAAGCCGATGCCGGCCAGCGAGGCGACGGCGAGGACGTCCGGCCAGTCCAGGTCCTTGTTGAGCTCGGCCTTGGTGAAGCGGGCGGCGAGCCAGGCGCCGCCGGCGATGCCGGCGATCTTGCCGATGAAGAGGCCCAGGACGACGCCGAGCGGCTCGGGGCGGGTGAAGACATCGGCGATGGCGCCGCCGGAGACGCCGACGCCGGCGGCGAAGAACGCGAAGGCGGGCACCGCGAAACCGGCGGACAGCGGCCGCACCTGGTGCTCGATGTGCTCGCCCGGGGACTCCTTCTCGCCGGGGCGGGTGGTCACCCGCAGCATCAGGCCCATGGCGACACCGGCGACGGTGGCGTGCACGCCGGACTCGTGCATCAGCGCCCAGATGACGATGGCGAGGGGGACGTAGATGTACCAGCCCCGTACGCCCCTGTGGTGCAGGAACCAGAAGACGACCAGGCCCAGCACGGAGAGCGCGAGGGCGCCGAAGTTGATCGAGGAGGTGTAGAAGACCGCGATGATCAGGATCGCGAAGAGGTCGTCGACCACCGCGAGGGTGAGCAGGAAGGCGCGCAGCGCGGACGGCAGCGAGCTGCCGATGACGGCGAGGACGGCGAGCGCGAAGGCGATGTCGGTGGCGGTGGGGATCGCCCAGCCCTTGAGGTTGCCGCCGCCGGAGGCGTTGACGATGACGTAGACGATCGCCGGCAGGGCCATGCCGCAGACCGCGGCGACGACGGGGAGGGCGGCGGCCTTGGGGTCGCGCAGCTCGCCGGTGACCAGCTCGCGCTTGAGCTCGACGCCGGCGACGAAGAAGAAGATGGCCAGCAGGCCGTCCTTGGCCCAGGTGGCCAGGGAGAGGTCGAGGTGCAGCGCTCCCGGGCCGAGCTTGAAGTCGCGGGCGCTCTCGTACCAGCTCTGGGCTCCGGTATTGGCGAGGACCAGGGCGACCACGGCGGCGAGGAGCAGCAGCACACCGCCGACCGTCTCGGTGCGGAGCGCGTCGGATATGAACCGGCGCTCCTTGAGCGGCTGCGGCCCGAGGAACTCGGGGTGGTGAGGGTCGTTCGGCGGGGTCACAGGCAGGCCTCCAGGGCACGGTCGGCTAAGGGACAGCACGCATACGTGCGTGTATTGCCGACCAGACTTCCCGGCGCGCCTATGGGGTTTTGACTCCGTCTTTACGAATCCCGTACACCCTACACGGCAGACCGGTTGATCTTGCTGGCTCCCACATTACGGACAGAAGGGGCGCCCCCGCAGCGCGGGAGCGCCCCTTCAGGTGGTTCCGGACCGGACCGGACCGGCTCAGTCCTCGGAGGCGCTCGGCAGCTTGGCCTGGATCAGGTCCATGACCGTCGAGTCGGCGAGCGTCGTGACGTCACCCACCTGCCGGTTCTCCGCCACATCGCGCAGCAGCCGGCGCATGATCTTGCCGGAGCGGGTCTTCGGGAGCTCCGCCACCGGCAGGATCCGCTTCGGCTTGGCGATCGGCCCGAGGGCCTTGGCCACGTGGCTGCGGAGCTCCTCGACGAGCCCGTCCACCTCCTCGGCGCCGCCGCGCAGGATCACGAAGGCGCAGATCGCCTGGGTGGTCTGCGGGTCGGTGGCGCCGACGACCGCGGCCTCGGCCACCTTCGGGTGCGAGACCAGGGCGGACTCCACCTCGGTGGTCGAGATGTTGTGCCCCGACACCAGCATCACGTCGTCGACCCGGCCCAGCAGCCAGATGTCGCCGTCGTCGTCCTTCTTGGCCCCGTCACCGGCGAAGTACTTGTCCTGGAAGCGCGACCAGTACGTGTCCTGGTACCGCTGGTCGTCGCCCCAGATGGTGCGCAGCATCGACGGCCACGGCTCGGTGAGCACCAGGTAACCGCCGCCGCCGTCCGGCACCTCGTTCGCCTCGTCGTCCACCACCGTGGCCGAGATGCCCGGCAGCGGGACCTGCGCCGAGCCCGGCTTGGTCTCCGTGACCCCCGGCAGCGGGCTGATCATGATGCCGCCGGTCTCGGTCTGCCACCACGTGTCGACGATCGGCGTCTTGTCCGCCCCGATGTGCTTCCGGTACCACATCCAGGCCTCGGGGTTGATCGGCTCACCCACCGACCCGAGCAGCCGCAGCGAGGACAGGTCGAACTTCGCCGGGATGTCGTCGCCCCACTTCATGCAGGCGCGGATCGCGGTCGGCGCGGTATAGAAGATCGTCACGCCGTACTTCTGCACCACCTCCCACCAGCGGCCCTGGTGCGGGGTGTCGGGCGTGCCCTCGTAGAGCACCTGGGTGGCGCCGTTGGAGAGCGGCCCGTAGACGATGTACGAGTGGCCGGTCACCCAGCCGACGTCGGCCGTGCACCAGAAGACGTCCGTCTCCGGCTTGAGGTCGAAGACGGCGTGGTGGGTGTACGACACCTGGGTGAGATAGCCGCCCGAGGTGTGCAGGATGCCCTTCGGCTTACCGGTCGTGCCCGACGTGTAGAGGATGAAGAGCGGGTGCTCCGCCGCCATCGGCTGCGCCTCATGCGTCTCCGGCTGGCGGTCGACGACCTCGTGCCACCACACGTCGCGGCCCTCGGTCCAGGCCACGTCCTGGCCCGTACGCCGCACGACCAGCACATGGCGCACGCTGTCCACCCGCGCCACCGCGTCGTCCACCGCGGGCTTCAGCGCGCTCGGCTTGCCCCGCCGGTATCCGCCGTCGGAGGTGATCACCACGCGCGCGTCCGCGTCCTCGATACGGGTCGCCAGCGCGTCGGCGGAGAAGCCGCCGAAGACCACGGAATGCGGCGCGCCCAGCCGGGCGCAGGCCAGCATGGCGACCACGGTCTCCGGGATCATCGGCATGTAGATGGCGACCCGGTCGCCCTTCTCGACCCCCAGCTCGGTCAGCGCGTTGGCCGCCTTGGAGACCTCGCGCTGCAGCTCGGCATACGTGATCGTGCGGCTGTCGCCCGGCTCGCCCTCGAAGTGGATGGCGGTGCGGTCGCCGAGGCCGGCCTCGACATGCCGGTCGACGCAGTTGTACGCGACGTTCAGCTCGCCGTCCTTGAACCACTTCGCGAACGGCGGGTTGGACCAGTCCAGCGTCTCGGTGGGCTCCTTGGCCCAGCTGAGCCTCCGGGCCTGTGCCGCCCAGAAGCCCAGCCTGTCCGCCTTGGCCTGCTCGTACGCCGCCGCGGTCACGTTCGCGTTCGCGGCGAGCTCGGCGGGCGGCGCGAACCGGCGCTCCTCCTTGAGCAGGTTGGCCAGGCTCTCGTTGCTCACGACATCTCCCAATCCAAGAGTGTCCGATGTGTCCCGCGGCCTAGCTCATCAGCCAGCGGGACCCCTGGCAAGGGCCTGTGGAAAAAATGGTTTAGACCTGTGCGTGCGCACCGGGCCCCACGGCGGTGAAGTCGCCGCCGTGACCGCTCAGCACGTACGCCTGGGCCTCCCCCACATGGAAGTACATCCCGTGCAGGCTCAAGGCACCCTCGGCCACCCGGCGCGCCACGCACTCGTGCGCCATCAGGTGGTTCAGCTGCTGCGCCACATTGGCGAGGCTCAGCAGCTCGGCGTCGTCCGCGTGCGTGCGTCCGGCGATCTTCGGCCCGGTCCGCCGGACGAGCTCCAGGCTCGGAGCACCGTGCCGCAGCCACCGTTGCAGCGGGGTTGCGGCGGAGCCGGTCAGCGCGGCCGGCTCGGAGTCCAGCAGCGCCTGCATCGCCCCGCAGCCCGAGTGCCCGCAGACGGTGATCGACTCCACCCGCAGCACCTCCACCGCGTACTCGATCGCCGCCGCCACCGAGTGGTCCGTGCTCTCCCCGCCCGGGATGGGCACGAGATTGCCGACATTGCGGACGGTGAACAGATCCCCGGGCCCGCTGGAGGTGATCATGCTGGTGACCAGCCGCGAGTCCGCGCAGGTCAGGAAGAGCTGGGTGGGCCGCTGCCCCTCCCGGGCGAGCCGGGCCAGCTCGTCCCGTACCAAAGGGGCGGTGGTGCGCTGGAAATTGCTGACCCCGCTGAGCAGTTGCTGCGCCGCGACCGGAGTGACCGCCTCCGGCTCGATCCCGTTGACGCACGCGTGGTTGCGCCACGGCGTCCACGGCCGGCAGTGATGCGCGATGTCCGGCTCCGCGATCCGCCGGCCCACCGACGAGGTCAGCCGCGCGCTGCCGCCGTACTTGTCGTGCGCCGCCCGCCACTCCTTGAGCGTCTCGTACGCCGCGTGGTCCATGAACGAGCCGTCCAGCTCCACCACGGCGTCGGTCCCCTGCGGCACCTGCGCCAGCACCCGGCTCAGCCGCGGCACCGCGAGGAAGGTGAGCTGCCCGCGCACCTTCACCCGGTGGGTGCCGTCCGGCTCCTCCACCACGGTCACCCGGGTACGGGCCAGCCGGTGCAGCGCGACGGCGATCGCCACCGCGATCCCGAGCCCGACGCCCTCCAGCACCCCGAAGAGCACGACCCCGGCCAGCGTCACCACGTACACCAGGCCCTCGCGGTGCCGCAGCACCGACCGGATGTGCGCGATCTTCACCAGCTGCACGCCGATCACCATCACCAGCGCCGCCAGCGCGGCCAGCGGGATCAGCTCCAGCACCCCGCCGAGCAGCGCGGCGGCGAGCAGCATCCAGAAGCCGTGCAGCACCGCGGAGTTGCGGGAGACGGCGCCCGCGGCGACGTTCGCGCCGCTGCGCACCGCGACGCCGGTGACCGGCAGCCCGCCGAGCAGGCCCGAGACCAGGTTCGACGAGCCCTGGCCGCGCAGCTCCTTGTCGAGATTCGCGCGCGGCAGCCGGTGCCCGTCCGGCCGGGCTGCGGACAGCTTGTCCACCGCGACCGCGGACAGCAGCGACTCGACGCTCGCCACCAGCGTGATGGTGAGGACGGCGGTGAGCAGCCCGAGCACCGGGCCGTGCGGCACCTCCGGCAGCGCGTGGCTGCGCCAGGAGGGGATGTCCACCTTGGCCAGCGGCAGCGCCAGCGCCCAGGCGACGACGGAGGCGAGCACGATCGCCACCAGCGCGGCCGGCGCCTTCTTCAGCACCGCCGCCCGCCCCCGCAGCCGTGGCCAGAGCAGCAGCACCAGCACGACGATGCCGCTGACCGACAGCGCCGCCGTGTGCAGGTTGGCGAGCTGGCTGGGCAGCGCCAGGACGTTGTCGACGGCGGACGACTGCGGGCTGCCGCCGAGCACGATGTGCAGCTGGGCGACGGCGATGGTGACGCCGATGCCGGCCAGCATGCCGTGCACGATCGAGGGGCTGACGGCAAGCGCGTTGCGGGCCACCTTCAGCGAGGCGAGGCCGATCTGGGCGAGGCCTGCGGCGGCGGTGATGGCGCAGGTCGTACGCCATCCGTAGACGTGAATGATGTCGGCGACGACCACGGTCAGGCCCGCGGCCGGGCCGCTGACCTGCAGCGGCGAACCGCCCAATAAGCCGCCGACGATGCCGCCGACGGCGGCCGCGACGAGACCCGCCTGGAGCGGGGCGCCGGTGGCGAGGGCGATGCCCAGCGACAGCGGCAGGGCGATGAGAAAGACGGTCACCGACGCGGAGAGGTCGGCGGCGGCGATACGACGGGGGACAAAGGCGGCGAAACGGCGTCCTGCAGACAAGGTGGCGTCTCCTCAGATCGACCCTGGGCGGGGTGAGGCGGCGTCGTGCATCACTGTGGGTGACGGTCCGATGACCCTCAAGACACGGTAAATGAATCGTAATGCTTGGCAAAGTTTTGGGAATGCGGGCTCCGCTGCCCGGCGCAACTCAGACCTCCAACGAGTGAATGCGTAGGGCTTATCTGAATTTCCGGTTATCCCTCTTTCGTGTGCGAACCCGGACTCCTCGCGCTCCATTGGGCCATTTGAGTCGAACGCAATGCGCGCCGTCGAAGACGACGCCGGAAAGAGGGTGGACCTTGATGAACACATGGCGGGCGGCAGTCGGTATGTGCGTGGTGGCGGCATTCGGGGCCGCCGCGGCCGGCTGCTCGGCGGGCACCGCCCCGGACGTGAAGCACCCGGACGGCGACGGCAAGGCGGGCGTCGCCGGCAAGAACCGGCCGATGAAGCTCATCGGCGACGGCTCCACGGCGTACACGGGCGTGCAGCCGCACCAGCCCAAGATCACCAAGCTGAAGCCGGGTGAGCGGCCGCCGCAGTTCGTCGTCTACTCCTGGGACGGCGCCGGCGAGGACGGCAACGGGCTCTTCTCCCACTTCAGGAAGCTGGGCAAGGAGTACAACGCGTCGATGACGTACTTCCTCAGCGGCCTGTACGTGCTGCCCGAGGGCAAGCGCGACAAGTACTCCCCGCCGGGGCATCCGCGCGGCGCCTCCGACATCGAGTTCATGAACGACCAGCACGTCAAGGACACCCTCGACCAGGTGCGCGGCGCCTGGCTCGACGGCAACGAGATCGGCACCCACTACAACGGCCACTTCTGCGGCCCGACCGGCGTCGGCAGCTGGACCAAGAAGGAGTGGCTCAGCGAGACCGCGCAGGCCAAGCAGTTCGTCAAGGAGTGGAAGACGAACACCGGCGACAAGAAGTCAGGCCCGCTGCCCTTCGACTACGACCAGGAACTCATCGGCGGCCGCACCCCGTGCCTGGAGGGGCAGAAGAACGCCATGAAGGCGGCCAAGGAGCTCGGCTTCCGCTACGACTCCTCCGGCGTCAACAGCCAGGTCTGGCCGCGCAAACGGCACGGCATCTGGGACCTGTCGCTGCAGAACCTGCCGTTCCCAGGGCGTGGCTTCGAAGTCCTCAGCATGGACTACAACTACATGGCCAACCAGTCCGGCACCTCCAACTCCCCCGCGGAGCAGCACAAGCTCTACGAGGACCAGATGCGGGAAAGCCTGCTGGCCGGCTTCCGGCGCGCGTACGACGGCAACCGGGCGCCGCTCATCATCGGCAACCACTTCGAGCAGTGGAACGGTGGCGCCTACATGCGCGCCGTCGAGGACTCCATCAAGGAGATCTGCCCGCAGAAGGAGGTCCGCTGCGTGTCCTTCCGCCAGCTCGTGGACTGGCTGGACGCCCAGGACCCGAAGACCCTGAAGAAGATGCGCAAGCTCGACGTCGGCGAGAAGCCGGCGGGGGGCTGGAACACGTATCTCACCTCGCCGCTCAAGGAGTCCAAGTCCTCCAAGGCCGACGCCAAGCCGGGCCGGTCGGCGGACAAGGCCGCGCGCCGGCACGGGCACGCCGACGAGGAGGTCGGCAAGAACGGCGACGCCCGGGACGCCGAACTCCGCCGGGCCGACGTCCAGGCGAAGGCGCCGGTGGCCACGACCGCCGCGGCGCACTCCTCCGCCTGGACGCACGACCAGGCACTCAGGCAGGCTGCGCGCTGACCTCCCGCAGGTCGCCGAGCAGCTCCTCGCTCAGTACGAAGCCGGGGTCGATCTGGGAGACCAGGTCGGCCCCGGTCTTCGCGTTGCCCCAGCTCTCCGCGTTCCGCCGGTGGAAGTGCACCATCTGGCGCGTATAGCGCTCCCAGTCGCGGCGCTCGTACGAGTCGTCGACGACCTGCCGCAGGATGTCGAGCGCCGCCCGATTCCCCGGCTCCAGCGACGCGAAGGGCGGCGGCGCGCCCTTCTCCAGGGCGCGCACCCAGTCGGAGTGGCCGACGGTGGTCAGCAGGTCGTCGCCGACCGCGGCGCGCAGGAAGTCGAGGTCGTCGGGCCCCTGCACCTTGTTGCCGATCACGTGCAGCCTGATGTCGTAGTCGCGGGCGTAGTTCTTGTACTGCCGGTAGACCGCGATGCCCTTGCGGGTGGGCTCGGCGACCAGGAACGTCACGTCGAAGCGGGTGAACATCCCGGAGGCGAAGGAGTCGCTGCCCGCCGTCATGTCCACCACCGCGTACTCGTCGCGGCCGTCCACCAGGTGGTTCAGGAGCAGCTCCACCGCGCCGGTTTTGGAGTGATAGCACGCGACGCCCAGATCCGCCTCCGTGAACGGGCCCGTCGCCATCAGCCGGGCCGACGTGTCAGACCCCAGGTCTACGCTCCGGGCGCAGGCCTCGTAGACCGGATTGTCCTCCGCGATCCGCACCAGCCGGGAGCCGGCGCCGGGTGGCGTCGTCTTGATCATCTCGTCGGCGGACGGGATCCGCGGGTTCGTGCCCCGCAGATAGTCCTTGATCAGCGGCAGCCTGGCGCCCATGGCGGGCAGCCCGGCGGCCACGTCCTCGTCCAGGCCGAGGGCGGCGCCGAGGTGCTGGTTGATGTCGGCGTCGATGGCCAGGACGGGTCGTCCGGTGGCGGCGAGATGGCGGATGAACAGGGAGGACAGCGTGGTCTTCCCGCTGCCGCCCTTCCCTACGAAAGCGATCTTCATGTTCACCAAGGGTAGTCGAGCGGTCGCGGTGCGTGCCCCACCCTGTGGATAACTTCAACGCTTTCGGGTTGCGTAGGCTCGTACGCATGAGTAACAGCACCGGCACCGACCCCCTGGCCGCTCTCGCGGAGCTCGACGGCGTCCCCGACGCGGTCGCCGCCGTGCGCAAAGCGGTGGACCGGGTCTACGGGCACCGCGTCATGCGGCGGCGCAGCGAGGCGGTGTCGTCCGAGGCCGCGCTGCGCGGCGCCCGCGGTTCCGCGGCGCTGGCCGGGGCGGACTGGGCGCTGGAGGAGCTGCGGCGGCGCAGCGACTTCGGCGGCGCGGGCGAGCCCCGCACCGTGGGCGCCGCGCTGCGGGTGAACGCGGAGGCGGGGCAGCTGCTCAGCGTCTGGCGGCAGTCGCCGCTGCGGGTGCTGGCCCGGCTGCACGTGGTCGCGGCCGGCGAGAACGACGAGAAGACCGGGCGGCCGCGGCTGGCCGGCGAGCCGGTCGACGAGCCCCTGATCGCGCTGCCGCTGCCGGCCGCGGAGGAGATGGCGGGGCGGCTGGACGCACTGGCCGATCTGATCCTCGCGGAGAGCGGGGCGCCGGCGCTGGTCACGGCCGCCGTGGTGCACGGCGAGCTGCTGGCGCTGCGCCCGTTCGGCTCGTACAACGGCCTGGTGGCGCGGGCGGCGGAGCGGATCGTGCTGGTCGGCAGCGGGCTCGACCCGAAGGGGGTGTGCCCAGGCGAAGCCGGTCACGGCGAGCTCGGCGCGCAGGCCTACGGGGAGGCGCTGGCGGGGTATGCGAGCGGGACGCCCGAGGGGGTCGCCGCGTGGATCGCGCACTGCGGGCGGGCCGTGGAGCTGGGGGCGCGGGAGTCGATGGCGGTGTGCGAGGCGCTGCAGCGCGGGGCCGCGTAACTCCCGGGCCTGGAAAGGGTTGCGGCGGTACCCGGAGGCACCGCCGCTGTCATGTCCATCGAGGTACCAGGCGTGCTATCTATTACGCCCATCAGGTGGGAACTTCGTCCTGACCTGGTGTGGCAGGTCCCTAATCGAGGGATCAGCGTCGCGTGGGTTCCCGATTTTCATGTATCGGTCCGTGGGCCGTCTGACGGGAGATCCTTGCGGATGCCCTCCGGTCTCGCGGGCCGTAATCCCTTTGTACTCCTGTCCGGGGAGATGCGGAAGCCCAGCGCTCAGATCTTTACTTTCACGTGCAAATACGTACGAAACGGACGTGGTGCCGCGGGTGTCGTGAGCGGTGCTGTCTGTGCAGCTCAGGACATACGCACCCGCTTCCGCTGGGCGTACCAGACCACCCCGGCGGCGGTGGCCGCGGCCACCCCCGCGGCGGCCGCCACGAGCACCGGGCGCGGCGGCATCGTGAGCGCGAACTGCGGCACCCGCTGCTTGAGCCGGACCGGGCGGGAGAAGGAGAGCACCGGCCAGTCGCGGGCGGCGGCCTCGCGGCGCAGGCCCTTGTCCGGGTTGACGGCGTGCGGGTGGCCGACCGACTCGAGCATGGGGACGTCGGTGACCGAGTCGCTGTAGGCGTACGACCTGGCCAGGTCGTAGCCCTCCGTCTTGGCGAGTTCGCGCACCGCTTCGGCCTTGGCGGGGCCGTAGGCGTAGTACTCGATGTCGCCCGTATAGCGGCCGTCTTCGATCACCATGCGGGTGGCGATGCAGCGGTCGGCGCCCAGCAACTCGGCGATGGGCTCGACGACTTCCGCGCCCGAGGTGGAGACGATGACGACGTCGCGGCCCGCGAGGTGGTGCTCCTCGATGAGGGAGGCGGCCTCGTCGTAGATGATCGGGTCGATGAGCTCGTGCAGGGTCTCGGCGACGAGCTCCTTCACCTGGGCGACGTCCCAGCCGCGGCAGAGCGCGGACAGATACTCGCGCATGCGCTCGGTCTGTTCGTGGTCGGCGCCGCCGATGAGGTAGACGAACTGGGAGTAGGCGGTGCGTAGTACGGCCCGCCGGTTGATCAGCCCGCCGCGGTAGAACGACTTGCTGAAGGTCAGCGTGGACGACTTCGCAATGACCGTCTTGTCCAGGTCGAAGAAGGCGGCTGTGCGAGGCAACGAGTGGTTTTCCACGAGTGCGAGCATAGGCCGCCCACCAATTGGCGTACGCTGTGGCGCGTGGGTTTGCCTGAGAAGGCTCTCGGGTACACCATGGAAGTCACGGATCGTTCGCGACCGTGCTAACCCGGTCCGGCTCCTCCCCCCCCGAGTCGGCCGTGGGGACGACCCCCGCTCTCCCCCCCGGCGGGGGTCGTCGCATGTCCGGATGCATTTTCCACCCGGACCCCACGTGCGCCGTATCGCCCCTTGCGCGGGCTTCTCGCGACCGTCGGCGCCTTCCTCGATGAGTCAGACGTGTCACCGTCCGTAATCGTTGCGTTGATCGCCGGAACTCACTCGTGTGGGTGGCGGGATTTTCCACAGCTGACAAGTTGTCCACAGATTTGGGCCTTGATCCGCAAGATTTTCGGCTTCCCGGGAGCGTAAATCCCGCTGCGACGGCCACGGCACTCACGGTCGAGTGCGGGGCGTCGCCGGCACAGGAGTGGCGTGCGGACGGGGAGGGATCACTGTGTCCGGATCGAGTACGGGGCCGAGTACGGGATCGAGTACGGGATCGAGTACGGCCGCCGGGCCCGCGGGAGATGGCGGGAGCGCGGCCGCGGCGGGGAGCGGCGGCCGGCTGCCGCTGATCGTCACCGAGGACGAGGGGCTGCTGGACGACCTGCTGCGGCTGTGCGCCGCGGCCGGCACCCGCGCGGAGGTCGCGCACCGGGCGGTGCCGGGCGACTGGACGGCGGCGCCGCTGGTGCTGGTCGGCGACGACTGCGCGGGGCGGCTGCTGGGGGCGCCGCGGCGCGGCGGAGTGCTGCTCGTCGGCGGAGATCTGGACGACGCGGCGGTGTGGCAGCGGGCGCTGGGGATCGGGGCGGAGCATGTGCTGTTCCTGCCCGACGCGGAGTCGTGGCTGGTCGACCGGATCGCGGATGCGGTGGAGGGGGCGGGGGCGCAGGCGCTGACGGTGGGGG
>NZ_JAAKZV010000014.1 GCF_011044975.1 Streptomyces coryli
TTTCGGGGGCGGGCGCGGGGTCGTTCGCGGGCGGGGCGGTGCCGTCCGCGGCAGGCTGGTCGGGCACCTCGTGGAGGTGCTCGAGCGTCCAGCCGTCGCCGTGTTTGGCGCGGGCCAGCAGGCGGTCTTCGGTCCAGGGGGTCATACGGTTTCCTCCAGTGAGGTGTCGAGGACGTAACCCCGGCCCCAGACGGTGCGGATGGCCAGTCCGAGCGGACTGATCCGCAGCCGGATGCGCATCATGTGCAGATCCAGGGCGTTGCGGGTGGTGGCGCATTCCTGTTCGCCGAGCCGGAAGCGCAGCTCTTCCCGGGGGACAACCTGGCCGTACCTCGCGACCAGCAGCGTCAATAACTCCGACTGGGCCGGCGAGAGCGTCACCGACTGGGCGCCGAAGTGCAGGACTCCGCTCGAGTCGAGGTGGGGCGAGTGGTTGTGCCGGTAGCGGTGCATGAGGGCGTCGGCGCGGGCCTTGAGGTCCTGTGAGGGGACCGGTGCCCGTACCCAGTCCTCGTAGATGTCGTGGCAGACGGGAGCTTCCAGGCCGGCCTCGACGACCAGAATCCGTGGCACGCCGCGGGACCGGAAGTCCTCCCGGAGGTCTCGCTCCACCGGCCAGCGAAGCAGCTGCACCGTGAGGTGGTTGGTGGCCGGGCCGCCTACCTCCTGCAGCTCGTAAGTGGTCATTCGAACCCCGTCTCTCCCGTGACCTGGCTCCGGTGTCGATGTCCAGTCAGGGCCCGGGACGCCGTGCCGATCGGGTCGGACGGAGAGGCATCCCGGGACCTGGGTGACCACGCGGATGAAAGGGAGGCTGCCGGGGTCACCACTACCTAGAAAAATACCAGGAAGTTGGTTTGTTTCACTAGCGGAGAGCGGGATTGTCCCTGATTGCGGCAGCGTCAACTCGGCTGTATTAGACGGCAGTTGGCGAGGGCGCGCATGAGTCCGTCCGGCCCGCGCGCTCGGGGGATCGTGAAGCGCGCGGACCGGACGGGGTACGGGGAGCTGCTGCTCCGGACGCCTGCTAGGGCTGCGCCGGGGGATCGGCCTGCTCGATCGCCGGCTGCTGCTCCTGGGTGAGGGCCGCTGCTTCCGCGGCCGCGGCGAGGACCGACTCGGCTGCCGAGTCGAGGGTGGTGAGGACCCACTCCTCCACCTCGATGCCGCTCCGTTCGGCCGCCTGGTGCCACCGCTCGAAGTGGTCGCCCGGCACCGGCAGACGGTGCACGGGGGTCGCCGCCGGGGTGCCCCCCGTCGGCTTGGCTTCGCGGAGGGCGCCGCGTAACTGCTTGGTCGTCCAGGAGGACGCCTCCGCCCGGTCGAGCCACTGGTCCTGCTCGTCGGGCGGCAGCGAGGCCACTTCCGCGTGGTGCTGGAAGGTCAGCCGGGCGCGTCTACGGTCCATGTCGAAGCGTCGCGCCACCCACGCATAGTTGCGCAGGGTCTGGTACTGCAGACCGGCCGTGCGGATGCCCTGCTGGTACCGGTCGGAGTAGTGCTCCTTGCCGTATGCCATCCAGTCGCCCAGCCACCAGGAGGACGAGTCGACCACGCCGGCGAGCCGGCGGCCGGCCTGCTGCCAGTCGTCGAAGGTGAGCAGGTCGGGGATGAGTAGCCCGACCCTGGTGGTGAGGACCTGATCGCCGCGCGGCATTCCGGGGCGGACTCCGTGCTGCGCGCCGGCGCCCCGGCCGGGAAGGGGAGCGGCTGCGCGCCCCTCCAGCCGCGCGGGCTGTGACTGCTCTCTGCCGCTGACACTGTTGTCCGCGATCATGTACCCGACCCCCGTCCAGGTGTTTTCTTCAAGGATTCGGAATGCTGCGCTGCCCGATCGCTGGGTGTGGTGGGCATGGCGTGACTGTCGCAGCTGGGAAGAATGTTCGGGTCCCGGAGGAAAGACACCGGACAGAGCCCGCGGCCGCGGTGGCGCCGCCGGCCCGCCGGCCGGGCGGTGCCGCCCCCGCGCGAGCGCCCGCGCGGGGGGTGTGCTGTGGGCCTTCAGGACGGATTCGGCTCCGTAATTCCCGCGCTCCGATAACCCTCCCGCTGACGGGCGTTATCGCCGTGCCTGGCGGACGAAAACCGATCGATAACGACGGGTAAATGCCGCTCTTTAGCGTTTCTTTCAGTCGCAGCAAGCACCGCTCAGACGGGAGAAACCAAGATGCGTAAGAACCTCATCACCGTGACGAAGTCCGCCGCCGTCGCCCTGACCGCCGTGGTGGCGGCGCTCGCCCTCAGCGGCACCGCGGCGGCCGCCGACGACGGCGCCTCGCACACCGTCAACGCGGCCGCTGCCTCCACCGACGGCGTCAACGGCGACCCGGGCGGCTGGCTCACCTCCGACCCCGGCGGCTGGAGCGCCACCGACCCGGGCGGCTGGAGCACCACCGACCCCGGCGGCTGGTGAGCCGCAGCCGCATACGGAAACCGGCGGCCGAAATCATGCGGCCGGACTTCCGCTCAACACCCGTCCGGATAAACCCGGAACCCGTTCGCACCTGAGAGGCCTGGATTAATCAGGCCGGTCACCTACATTGGTTCCTATCCGTGGATTGTTAATCCCGATAGGGGGCTGCTGTGGGTGAGCAGATCAAGTTCAGCGCATTGGGGCCGCTCACCGTAACCGTGGACGGCGCGAGCATTCCGCTCGGCGGCGCCCGGCAGCGTACGATCCTCGGCCTGCTGCTGGTGGTCCCCGGCCGGGTGGTCCAGCTCGACACCCTGGTGGACGCGGTCTGGAACAGCAATCCGCCGCCCACCGCACGCACCCAGGTGGCGATCTGCGTGGGGGCCCTGCGGAAGATATTCAAGAACGCCGGCGTCGAGGGCGACGTACTGCTCACCGAGCACCCCGGATACGTTCTGCGCACCGAGGGGCACTGGTTCGACCAGGCGGAGTTCAGCGAACTGATCCGCACCGCCGAGGCCCAGGCCCAGCAGGGCAGCCTCGAGGATGCCGCCCGGTCCTACGCCGAAGCCCTCGGCCTGTGGCGAGGCCCCGCCTTCGCGGGAGTGTCCACCCAGCTGATCGACGACGAAGCCGCCCGGCTGGAAGAGCTGCGGCTCAATGCCTGCGACGACGCCGCCGGCGTCGAGCTGGAACTGGGACGGCACCAGGAACTCATCCCCACCCTCGCCGCGATGGTCCGCGACCACCCGCTGCGGGAGCGCACCCGCTACCACCTGATGCTCGCCCAGTACCGCTCGGGCCGCCGGGCCGACGCGATGGAGACCTATCGCGACGCGCGCACCCAGTTCATCGAGGAACTCGGCATCGAACCCGGCCCGGACCTGCAGGAGCTGCACGACGCGATCCTGCGCGACGACCCCTCGCTCGCCACCCCGGCCCAGCCGGCCGCGGAGCGACGCGGCACCGCCCCGGCGGTCACCGTGCCCAGCGAACTCCCCGCCGACGTACCGGCTTTCACCGGCCGCGCCGATGAACTCGCGGCACTGGAAAGCCTGGTGACGGCGTCCGAGGACGCCGAGGACACCGCCGCGGCCGCCGCCGGCACCATCGGCCTGATCACCGGCGCCGCCGGAATCGGCAAGAGCGGCCTGGCGATGCGCTGGGGCTACCGCGCCGCGCAGCACTTCCCCGACGGGCAGCTCTTCGCCGATCTGCGCGGCTACGACGAACACCACGAGCCGGCCACCGCCCAGGACATCCTCAGCCGCTTCCTGCGCTCCCTCGGCGTCTCCGGCGAGCAGATCCCCGCGGACGTGGAGCAGCGCGTGGCGATGTACCGCAGCCTGCTCACCGACCGGCGGGTCCTGATCGTGCTGGACAACGCCCGCAGCCACGCGCAGCTGCGCCCGCTGCTGCCCGGCGGCGGCCGCTGCTGCGTCCTGGTGACCAGCCGCGAGCAGCTCGAGGAGCTGGTGACCTGGCCGCCGCAGGCCCGCGTGCACCTGGGCCGGCTCTCCGTCGACGAGGCCGTCTCGCTGCTGACCGCCATCGTCGGCGAGCGGCGGATCGCCACCGCCCGCGCGGACGCCGTCCGCCTGGCCGAGCTGTGCGACCGGCTGCCGCTCGCGCTGCGGATCGCCGGCGCCCGGCTCGCCTCCAAACCGCACTGGACCGTGCGGTACCTGGTGAAGCGGCTCAGCGACGAGCACCGCAGGCTCGACGAGCTGAGCCAGGGCGAGTCGCAGGTCCGCGCGGGCTTCGCGCTCAGCTACCGGTATCTGCCGGAGCAGGCGGCCCGGTTGCTGCGCCTGCTGGGGCTGCTGGACGCCCCGGACTTCACCGCCTGGGCGGCGGCCGCGCTGCTGGACGGCGACCCCATGGACGGCGCCATCGTCGTCGAGGAACTGGTCGACGCCCAGTTCCTCGAGGTGGCGGGGGAGGACCCGACCGGGCAGCTGCGCTACCGCATGCACAGCCTGGTCCGGCTCTACGCCCGTGAACGGGCCCTCGAGGAGGAGCCGGAGCCCGAGCGCGACGGCGCCGCCCTCCGGTATCTGCGCACCGTCCTGACCATCGCGGAAGCGGCCGACCGGCGCGAGGACGCCGGCACCGGCACCGGCATCCACAGCGACGAGGCGCGCACGGCGGTGGACGCCGGCCTGCTGGAGGAGCTGCTTGCCGTGCCCCTGGTCTGGTACGAGGCCGAGCGGCTCTCGCTCGTCGCCGCCGTGCGCCAGGCCGTCCGTACCGGACAGGCGGCGATCGCCTGGGACCTGACCGTATGCGCCTCGATCTTCTTCGGGATCCGCAACTACACCGAGGACTGGCGGCAGTGCTGCGAGGAGGCCCTGGCCGCCGCCGAGGCCGCCGGCGACCTGCGCGGGCAGGGGGCGATGCACTACGGGCTCGGGGCCCTCGAGCTCGGCCGCAGCCAACTGGACAGCGCCACCGGCCACTTCGAGCGAGCGCTGCGGCTGTACACCGACGCCGGCGAGGACCACGGGCGGGCGATGACCCTGCGCAGCCTCGCCCAGGGCGACCGGCTGCGCGGCGATGTGGACCTGGCGCTGGGCCGGTTCGCGGAGGCCCTGCCGATCTTCCGGCAGGTCGGCGACCGCTACTGCGAGGCGCACACGCTGAGCAATATCGCCGAGACCGAACTGGACGCGGGCCGGCCCGAGGCGGCCCTGCCCTCGGCCCTCCACGCGGTGCAGCTGGAGGAGAGCAGGGGCGAGGACACCCGTAACCTCGCCCAGGCGCTGTACCGCCTGGGCCGGGTGCACGGCGGTCTCGGCCGGCTGCAGGCCGCCGAGGAAGCGTTTCTTCGTGCGGTGCGGATCGTCAAGGAGAAGGCCGACATGATCGGTCTGGCGTACACGCTGCTCGGCCTCGGCGAGACGCGGCTGGCCCAGGACGACGTCGAGCTGGCCGAGGCCACGCTGACGGATGCGCTGGAGATCGCGGAGGAAGCCCGCAGCCCCATGGTGGCGGGCCGCATCAGCATGGTGCTGGGCGACATCAGCTGGCGTAAGGGGCAGACCGAGAAGGCGCAGAGCCGGATGGCTGCCGCCCGGGAGCGGTTCCAGGCGGTCGGGGCGTCGGCGTGGGAGCAGCGCGCGGCAAAGGCGCTGAGCGGCTTCGCCGCGGTCCACCGCTGAACGGATTCCGCGGGCTGCGCCCCCGGGCCTTCAGGCGGTCGGGTTCGAACGGCTTCTGCCGGATTTCTTTCTACGGGCCGGGTGTCCTGTCGCCAGGACGGTGACAGCGCTCAGGGCTTCGACCGCTCGTCCAGCAGGGCCGCCATGCTGGACAGGACCGCGTTGCAGGCCACTTCATGCAGGGCGAGGCGGTGCTCCAGCGCCACTACGAGACGGGCGGCATCCATGGATTTGCCGCCGATCTCGAAGAAGTTGTCGGTGCGCCGGATGCGGTCTTCGGGCACCCCGAGCACCCGCGCCCACAGGGTGAGCAGCCGGCGCTCGCTGTCGGTTGCGTTCATTTCGCTCCTCAACTGAGGCTTCGGGCCAGTGCGTCGGCTTCGTCCTGCAGGACGTGCTGGGCGAGCACCTCCAGGGCGCTGCTGTACAGCCCGGCGAGTCCCAGCACCTGCTGCCGGGGCAGTACGCCGGCGGGGTAGCCGAACCGGACGCCGAGCTGCGGTCCCCTGCCCGTGTCGGTGACGGCCGCGTCGATCTCCAGCGCGGCCGTCGCCGGCATGGCCGGATCGAGGGCGGCGGTCAGATCGTGGCTGCCGGGCACCAGGCCGAAGCCGGTGTCCCGCAGCTGATCCGGAAGGTCGGTGCGCCCGCACCGGTCCAGGTAGTTGAAGACGATCTGTCCGGCCGGGCGGCCGGCCAGCTCGACGGCGGTGCCGGGGTTGAGGTGGCGCAGCAGCCCGTAGCCGATCCCCTGGCCGGGGATCCGGCGCAGCTGCTCCTTGACCGCCCTGACCACCGCACCAGCCGCCGGCCCGCCGGCCAGCGCGTCGTCGAGGTCGCTCCCGACGATGTCGAGCCGGGCCGGATGGACGCTGGTGAACCGGCCCACCGTGGACGACAGATCGGCGCCCGGAAGCACGCCCTTCTCCCGGCCGTGCCCGACCAGCTGCACCAGCAGCGAGGATTCGTACGCGCCGCGCGCGGCCCGCCAGCGGGACACCGCCAGCGCCAGCGCCCCCAGCAGACCGTCGCGCACCCCGCACCGGCAGGCGGCGGGGACCTCGGTGAGCAGCGCCCTGGTGACCGACGGCGGGATGCTCAGCCGGACGTGCTCGACGGTGGCCTGGGTGTCGACGGCGGGGTCCAGGGGGCGCGAGCCCAGCAGGGGGTCGGGGCCCTCGAGCACCGAACGCCACAGCGGGAGTTCCGCCTCCCGCCGCGGCCCGGCCGCCTCCTCCACCAGGGCGTGCGCCCACCGCCGCAGCGAGGTGCCGGTCGCCGGCAGTTCAGGTGGCTGCCCGGCCCGTACGTACTGCCATGCCGCCGCCAGATCGGGGATCAGGATCCGCCAGGACTCGACGTCGGCCACCAGCTGGTGCAGCACGGCGACGAGCCGGCCGGGCTCCTGTGTGCCCGGGTCGAACCACACGAACTGTGCCATCACCCCGGCCACCGGGTCGAGCCGGCCGGTCGCCGCCCCGAGCTCGCGGGCGGCCTGCTCCCGCCACTCCTCGTCCCAGGCGCCGTCGCAGGCCACCCGGTGGACGAGGGGGGCGACGTCGATGCTTCCGGGCGCGGCGGTACGCAGTCCGCCGCCGTCCAGTGTCGAACGCAGCACATCGTGCCGGTCGAGTACGGCCGCGAGCGTGGCGGCGAGGCCGTACTCGTCGATTCCGGCCGGGAGTTCGAGCACCGCGGACGTAGCGGAGCGGCGGACGCCGCCACCCAGCTCCAGGAGGTGCTTCACGGCCGGGAGATGCGGCATCCAGCCGACGCCGCCCGCCAGTTCCGGCGGCACCACGGAGCCGCGGTCGGCGCAGAGCCGGGCCAGCTCCGCCACCGTACGGTGCTGGAAGATCTCGCGTGGCGAGATCTCCACGCCCAGCGCGCAGGCCCGCGCGGACACCTGAACGGAGCGGAGGGAGTCGCCGCCGAGGCCGAAGAAGTCGTCGTCCGCGCCCACTTGGTCCACGCCGAGCACCTCGGCGAACACCGTCGCCAGCTCCTGCTCCGGCCCGGTGGCCGGGGCCCGGTACACCCCGTCCCGGGCGACCGGGGCGGGCAGCGCCGCGCGGTCCAGCTTGCCGTTCGGGGTCAGGGGCAGCCGCTCCAGCACCATGAACAACGACGGCACCATGAACTCCGGCAGCCGGGCGGACGTGAACCGCCGCAGCTCAGGCACCGATAGCCCCGCAGCCGGGGCTCCGGGGCCCGTGGCGCCCGCCGGCACGACATAGCCGGCCAGCTGCTTGCGGCCGTCCCGCTCGTGCACGGTCACCACCGCCTGTGCCACCGCGGGGTGGGCGGTCAGGACGCCCTCCACCTCGGCCGGTTCGATCCGCAGGCCGCGGATCTTGACCTGGGTGTCGCTCCGCCCGGCGAAGTCCAGCCGGCCGTCGCGGTTCCAGCGGGCCAGGTCGCCGGTGCGGTACATCCGCGATCCGGGCGGCCCGAACGGGTCCGGGACGAAACGGGCCGCCGTCAGCGCCGGCCGGCCGTGGTAGCCGCGGGCCAGCGACTCACCGGCGACGTACAGCTCTCCCACCACACCGGGCGGGACCGGCCCCAGCGCCTCACCCAGGACGTACGTGCGCATGTTGCCGATGGGCGTGCCGATGGGCGGGTTACGGGCCGGATCCCACGCGTCGCCGGCTTCCACGGTGAAGGTGCCGGCGTAGAAGCTCTCGGTCTGCCCGTAGCCGTTGACCACCCGTACGCCGGGGAGGGCCTTGCGCACCCGGGCGACCAGCGACGCGGGCAGTGCTTCGCCGGCGAAGACCAGGGTGTCCACCGCGACCTTTCCGACGATCCGGTCCAGGACCTCGGAGAACACCGACGGAACCGAGGAGATGACCTCGCAGCGCCAGACGTCCCGCTCGGCCAGCTCCTGCACGTCGCCGACGACCTCGACGCAGCCGCCCGAGGTGAGGGCGGTGATGATTTCGAACACCGACACGTCGAAGTTCACCGACGTACTGGCGAGCATCTTCGCCCAGGGGCCCATGCCGACCACGGCGGCCAGGCGCAGCACCCCGTTGACCACATTGCGGTGGCTGATGCTCACCCCCAGCGGGGTGCCGGTGGAGCCGGAGGTGTACATCACGTACGCCGTGTTGTCCGGCCGTAATCCGGTGCTGCGCGCGGCCACCGGGGGGCCCGTGAGCTCCAGTTCGTCCAGCAGCACCATGGGCACCTGATGCTCCGGCAGCCCACCCGCGGCCGCCGAGTCGGTGAGCAGCAGCACCGGCCGTGCCTGCCCGAGGATCAAGCCCAGCCGGGCGCTGGGGAAGCGCGGATCCACCGGCACATAGGCCGCGCCGGCCAGCCAGATCCCCAGCACCGCCACCACCAGGTCGGCCGATCGCGGCACGGCCAGCGCCACCAGCGACTCGGGCCCGGCGCCGCGCGCCGCCAGCACCTCGGCGAGCCGGCCGGCCCGCTGGTACAGCTCCCGGTAGCTCAGCCGTTGCTGCCCGCAGACCACGGCCAGCGCGTCCGGCGCTATCTCCAGCTGCTCGGCGAAGAGTTCGGGCACCGTCAGCTCGGGGGTCAGCGCCGCCGCCCCGGCGGAGGCGGCCAGCCGCTCCCGCTCCTCGGGGAGCAGCACGTCCACCGCGCCGATGCGCCCCTCGGGGGCGGTGACGAGTGCGCGCAGGATCCGCAGGAAGCGGTCACCCATGAGCTCCACGGTGTGGGTCTCGAACAGGTCGGTGGCGTAGTCGACGACGCACCGCATCGCTTCCCCAGGGGGCCCGGCCTGGAAGCTGAACTCCAGGTCGAAGCGGGCGGTGCCGGTCGGGAGCGCCTCTAGACGGCCGGCCACGCCGGCCAGGTCCAGGGTGCCGCGGTCCTCGCCCTGCCAGCTGAACATCACCTGGAACAGCGGATGGCAGGCGGCGGACCGCTCCCGGGACAGCTCCTCCACCAGCCGCTCGAACGGGGCGTCCTCGTAGTCATGGGCGGTCAGGGTCTGGTCCCGCACCCGGCTGAGCACCTCGGCGAACGTCGGATCACCGGCGAGCTCCGCGCACAGCACCCACGTGTTGGTGAAGAGTCCCACCTGTTCCCGCAGCGCCGCGTCGGTGCGGCCGCGGAAGGTGCCGCCGATGGGGATGTCCTGGCCGGCGCCCAGATGGTGCAGCAGGACGGCCAGCGCGGTCTGCATCACCATCGAGGTGGTCGCGCCCCGCGCCGTGGCGAGGTCCTCGGCCGCGGCGAGCAGTTCCGGGGCGACCGGGAAGCCGGTGGACGCGCCGCGGTGGCTGACGGTGGCCGGCCGCGGCCGGTCGTAGGGCAGTTGCAGCTGCTCGGGTACGTCGGCCAGCCGTGCGCGCCAGTAGTCCAGCTGGCACGCCAGGACGCTGTCCGGGTCGCTCTCGTCGCCGAGCATCGCGCGCTGCGACAGCGTGTATGTGGTGTACGGGACGGCCGGCGCGGCCCAGCGCGGGGCCTCGCCGCGCAGCCGTGCGGCGTAGGCCCGGGACAGGTCGCTCATGAGCGGGCCGATGGACTCGGCGTCGGCGGCGATGCGGTGGACGCTGAGCACCAGGACATGGTCCGCCGGGCCGCGGCGCACCAGCGTGGCGCGCACCGGGAGTTCGGTCGCGAGGTCGAAGCAGTGCCCGGCCGCATCGGCGATCACGGCATCGGCTTCGCTCCCGGCCGCCTCGACGGTGGTCAGGACGGGATCCAACTGGTCCGCGGGCACGACACGCTGCTCCGGCACCCCCTCGGAGGCCGGGAACACGGTGCGCAGGCTCTCGTGCCGGACCACCACATCGTGCAGCGCGGCCGACAGCGCCGGGGCGTCGAGGCTTCCGTCGAGGTGCAGCAGATACGGCATCGTGTATGCCGCCGAGGGCCCTTCGAACCGGTCGATGAACCACAGGCGGCGCTGTGCGAAGGACAAAGGGATCATTGCGCGTCCACTCCTCGGTCTTCAGCCCAGTGCTTTCGGTGGGTGCGGCCATGCCGAAGGTTTATGGAACACCAGCTGAGCAGGCTGCGTGCGTCAAGCAGTTGGCCGTTTTCGCTGTCCTGGTGACAGGACAGGACGGCATTCCCTTCCGGGGTTGCGGAGAAATTCTCCGGGCCTGCCGAACACCACGGTAATGCCCGTCGTCGGAGGGTTTCCCACCCCGGAGAGCGGAGGTTTTCCTGCTGCCCCCTGGCCCCCTGCTGGACCAAGACTAGAAGGGCGGCGGACGAGCTGCCGCACTATGGAGGTGAAACCCCATGACGTCCTTCGCCGAGTGCCATGTCTGGTCGCTGCCACTGATGCCGAAGCCCTCGTCCTGGACCGGCTTCCTGGACGATACGGAGCTCAGCCGCTGCTCCGCATTCGACCAGGAAGCCGACCTGGCGCGGTTCGTCACCGGCCGGGTGCTCGCCAAGACGACCCTGGCCTTCCTGGCAGGCACTCGCCCCGGCGCGATCCGGCTCGGGGTCGAGTGCCAGGACTGCGGCGGACCGCACGGCAAGCCCCGGGTGCTCGGCGCCGCCAAGGGCTGGGAGCTGTCCATCGCGTACGCGGGCGAACTGGCCGTGGTGGCCCTCGCCCGGGGCACCGCGCTGGGGATAGACGTCGAGCGGGCCGGGGCCTGGCGGGGGCCAGGGCTGCCGCCGCAGTACGACCTGGTGCTCACCCCCGTCGAGCGGGCCACGCTCGAGCTGATCCCGCCCAGGCGGCGCGTCCGGGCCACCTTGGCGCACTGGACGCGCAAGCAGGCCGTGCTGAAGGCGACCGGCGAGGGGCACGGCACGCCCATGACCGACTTCTCCCTGTCGGGCCCGGACCGGCCTGCCGCCCTGCTCGGCTGGCATCCACCTGACCGCCGGCGCCCGGTCCCCGCCATCGCCGATATCGAGGTGGGCAGGGGGTACCACGGTGCGGTGGCCGCGCTCGGGGTGCGCAGGGTGGTGCCGTTGGTCCACGACGGCGCGGAGCTGCGCACGCTGCTTCCGGGCCTTGCGACCGGCACCCCATCGCCCGGCCGATTGCGCACCCGGAGGATCCGCGAGCTGTCGGCGCGGCTGGCGCGGCCGCCGCGTCCCGCGAGGGCCAAGTCCCCTGCCGCCGCGCTGATATGACCCGGCCGCCGTTTGATGCGCCGGCAGGAGGCCGCCGGGTACAGTGGAATGGCGGGACCGGAGTACGGGTAATGCCCCTTCATCGGCAGGAATCCCTTCCACGCCCGCGTACCGGGTGAATGGCCGAGAGTTCCTCCCCGGTCAAGTCTCGCAGTCGCGCCCGATTCCCCCCGACACCCTGAGGCGCGACTGCGAGCATTACGCGCCGATGCCTGACTGCCGATTACGTTCACGAGAGCAGCGCGTATTCCTCATGAGCACTCGCAAGCACACTGCCCTGCCCAAGGCCCGCACCCTCATCGAGGCGCTGCCGTGGCTGACGAGGCATCACGGTAAAACGGTCGTCATCAAGTTCGGCGGCAATGCCATGGTCGATGACGAGTTGAAGGCCGCCTTTGCGGAGGACGTCGTCTTTCTGCATCACGCCGGACTCAAGCCGGTCATCGTGCACGGCGGCGGCCCGCAGATCAGCGCGCAGCTGGACCGACATGGGCTGGTGAGCGAGTTCAGGGCCGGGCTGCGGGTGACCACGCCCGAGGCGATGGATGTCGTACGGATGGTGCTGGCCGGGCAGGTGCAGCGGGAGCTGGTCGGGCTGCTCAATCAGTACGGGCCGCTCGCCGTCGGACTGACCGGCGAGGACGCGCACACCATCACCGCCACCAAACACGAGCCGCTGATCGACGGCGCCCCCGTCGACATCGGCCGGGTCGGCGAGGTGACGCAGGTCGACACCGGCGCGATCGAGGCGCTGCAGGAGGACGGCCGCATACCGGTGGTGTCGTCCGTCGCCCGCAGCGCCGACGACGGACATGTCTACAACGTCAACGCCGATACGGCCGCTGCCGCGTTGGCCGCCGCCCTGGGCGCCGAGACCCTGATGGTGCTCACGGATGTCGAGGGCCTCTACGAGGACTGGCCGAACAGCGACGAGGTCATCAGCAAGCTCACCGCGAGCGAGCTGGAGAAGCTGCTGCCGGATCTGGCGAGCGGGATGGTCCCGAAGATGCAGGGCTGCCTGCACGCCGTACGCAACGGGGTGCACACCGCGCGCGTGATCGACGGGAGGGTCCAGCACAGCATTCTGCTGGAGATCTTCACCGACGAGGGGGTCGGGACGATGGTCGTGCGGGATGACGAGGAGGGGAGCCCGGCATGATGAACGACGAGCTGACCCAGCGGTGGCAGTCCGCCCTGATGGACAACTACGGCACCCCCCGCGTCCCTCTCGTCCGTGGCGCCGGCGCGAGGCTGTGGGATGCCGACGGCAAGGAGTACATCGACTTCCTCGGCGGCATCGCGGTGAACTCCCTGGGCACCGGGCATCCGGCGGTGGTGCAGGCCGTCACCGAGCAGGTCCAGACCCTCGGGCACGTATCGAATCTCTTCATCGCGCCGCCGCCGGTCGCGCTCGCCGAGAAGCTCCTCGGACTCTTCGGCCGTCCCGGCCGGGCCTTCTTCTCCAACTCCGGTGCGGAGGCGAACGAGGCCGCCTTCAAGATCGGCCGGCTGACGGGCCGTACGCACATGGTGGCCACCGAAGGCGGCTTCCACGGGCGCACGATGGGGGCCTTGGCGCTCACCGGGCAGCCGAAGAAGCAGGAGGGCTTCGCCCCACTGCCCGGCAACGTCACGCATGTCGCGTACGGAGACCAGGACGCGCTGCGCGCCGCCGTGACCGACGCCACCGCGCTGGTCGTCATCGAGCCGATCCAGGGCGAGAACGGCGTCATTGTCCCGCCCGCCGGCTATTTGGAAGCCGCCCGGCAGATCACGTACGCCACCGGCGCTCTCCTGGTCCTGGACGAGGTGCAGACCGGCATCGGCCGGACCGGCCACTGGTGCGAGGCACTCGCCCAGGGCGTCGAGCCGGACGTCATCACCTTCGCCAAGGGCCTCGGCGGCGGGCTGCCGATCGCCGCGACCCTCGCCTTCGGCGACGCCGCCGGGCTCCTCCACCCCGGCCACCACGGATCCACCTTCGGCGGCAACCCCGTCTCCTGCGCCGCCGCCCTAGCCGTCCTCGACACCATCGCCGCCGACGGGCTCCTCGACCACGTCAAGCGGGTGGGCGAGCGACTGCGGGACGGGATCTCGCGCCTCGGGCACCCGCTGGTGGACCAAGTACGCGGCAGCGGACTGCTGCTCGGTGTCGTCCTCACCCAGCCGGTCGCCCCCCGCGTCCAGCAGACGGCCCAGGACGCGGGATTCTTGGTGAACGCGGCCGTCCCGGACGTCGTCCGGCTCGCACCGCCGCTCGTGCTGGCCGAGGCCGAGGCCGACGCACTCCTCGCGGCCCTGCCTGGCGTGCTTGACGCGGCGGCCGGGTAGCACCGCTCCCGCTCGCTACGCCTGCTCGACCTCGTCCGCGCCATGGGCGCGGACGGTGCCGTGCCCCTGCACGGCGACGATGTACCAGGGAGCGGGATAGCGGTCGCCGGGGTCCTGTCCGATCGTCCGGTACAGGACGCGGCCGTCCCGCTGTTCGCCGAGGATGCGGACGAGGGCGTTGGTACGCAGCGCGGCCCGGCGGACCTCTTCGGCCTGCTCGCGGTCCAGGGCGGCGGCCTCGGTCCGCTGGTGCCTGATGTGCTGGGGGACGCTGTAGCGGTCCTCGCCGAAGCGGCGCAGGTCGATCAGTGCGCAACCGGTCGCGTGCAGCTGCCGCCTGATGTGCTGGGGCACGCTGTAGCGGTCCTCGCCGAAGCGGCGCAGGTCGATCAGCGCGCAACCGGCGGCGTGCAGGCGGGCGTTGCTGGGCGCCTGCGGCAGCATTTTCCACAACCGGCGGAACCGCTCCTGGAGCTCCAGGTCGGTCAGGCCGTCGATCTCGAGAAGGTCCTGGGTGAAAGGCGCGGTCGCCGGGAACCGTATGGCGGGCGCCTTAGGTTGGGCAGCGGACGCAACGGGCATGGCACATCACCTGCCAGAATTCTTTCGTCTGTCCTGTCGCCAGGACAGAGCCCTTTTACAAGCGAAATGGCGTGCCTCATCGGGTCATCGGCCGAGTGAATTCGCTTCGGTATGGTGGCATGGAATCCCGCCGGGCGACAGATCCGGAACGGCGGACGGTAGTTGCCTGACCCTGGCCGGCCTTGTGGCGCCGGCGGTCGAGTTCTACGGTGGCGTCTGCATCTGCATCGCGGTGATTTCCGATCTCCTGGAGATTTACCGGCAATTCAAACTCGTGACGATTGAGGACGGTGTCAGTGAGTACGAACCCTTTCGATGACGAGGACGGCCGCTTCTACGTCGTGGTCAACGACGAGGACCAGCACTCCCTGTGGCCGGTCTTTGCCGAGGTGCCCGCGGGCTGGCGGGTGGTCTTCGGTGAGGCGGCCAGGACGGAATGCCTGGAGTACGTGGAGCGGAACTGGACCGACATGCGCCCGAAGAGCCTCCAGGAGGCCATGCGGGCCGGCTGAGCACCGGCCGGGTCGCGCGACCCCGCGGCCGGCGGATGCCCGCACCGACACCCGCACGTCCCGATCGGAGTCAACTGGTGATACTTCAGGGAAAACGGGTCGCGCTGCCCCCGGCGCCCGTCGTCCACCGACAGTTCGAGAAGCACGCGCAGGCCACCCCTGACGCCGTCGCCGTCTTCTGCGCGGGGCAGCGGGTGACGTACGCGGAGCTGGACGCGAAGGCGAACCGCTTCGCGCACTTTCTTGCCGCGGGCGGCCGCGGCCGGGGTGCGAAGGTCGGCGTCTGCCTGGACTACTCGATCGACATGCTCGTCGCCATCCTCGGCACGCTGAAGGCGGGCGCGGCCTACGTGCCGCTCGACCCGGCCTATCCGGCGGCGAGGCTCCAGCTGCTGCTGGGGCAGATCCCCGGTCTCGCCCTGATCGTCGCCTCGCCGGCGACGGCCGGGCTGGTCGAGTCGGCCGCCGTCGAGATCGTCGATCTGGAGCAGCTGTCCGGCCGGCTGGCGGAACTCCCGGAGACCGGCCCCGACATCCCGGTCACCGGCGACGACATCTGCTACGCGGTCTTCACATCCGGCTCGACCGGTACGCCGAAGCTGACCGCGGTGCGGCACGAGGGCTGGTTCAACCTCATGAACTGGCTGATGCTCGAGTACGGCCTGCACAGCGACTCGAACAACCTGGTCGTGAGCGCCCTCGGGTTCGACCTCTCCCAACGCAGCCTGATGACGCCGCTGTTCTGCGGCGCCACCCAGTACCTGATGGCGAGCCGGAACTTCGACGCCGCGATGGCGTACCGGATGCTGACCGAGCACGAGATCCGCACGGTGCACTGCGCCTCGAGCACGCTGTATCTGCTGGTCGACTGGGAGACCGCGCGCCGCGGCGAGGCGCTCACCCGGCTCGACTACGTGCTCTTCGGCGGGGAGCCGCTGAAGGTCGAACGGGTCCTGGACTGGGCCCGCCGCCCGGGCAACACATGCACCCTCCTGCACCAGTACGGCGTCGCCGAGTGCACGGATGTCGCGACGTCGTACGACCTCGCCGAATACCGGCCCGGCGAGCACGACATCGCACCGGTCGGCAGGCCGGCGTACAACACGGACATCCACCTCCTCGACGAGCGGCTGTGCGGCGTCGGGGTGGGAGAGTACGGCGAGATCTGCATCTCCGGGACCGGCGTCGGCGCGGGTTACCTGGGCGGCACCGGACCCGAGGCCGAGCGGTTCACCACCATCGAGGTCGACGGCGCGCCGCGCCGGCTGTACCGCACGGGCGACCGCGGCTGCGTCGACCAGGCCGGGGACCTCGTCGTGTTCGGCAGGATGGACGCGCAGGTGAAGGTCCGCGGAATGCGGATCGATCCCACCGACATCGAGCGCGCGCTCGGCCGGCTGGCCGGGGTCCGGGAAGCCGCCGTCGTGGTCGCCGATTCCGGCGACTCCGAGCTGGTCGCGTTCATCGTCCCGGAGGGGGACGAACTCGCCGAGAACGACGTGCGGGCCCGCCTCCTGGAAACGCTGCCGAGAAACATGGTCCCGGCCCGGTTCATCAACATTTCACTAATTCCGTTGAGCCCGCACGGGAAAGTCGACCGCGCGGCATTGGTCGCCATGTGCCGGAACCAGTACGCTTGACGATCGAGAGGACCTTGATGATTGCCGATCAGGTGCGCACCATCTGGTGCCGGGAACTCCAGCGCGACGACATAGCGTTGGACGACGACTTCTTCGCCCTCGGCGGACAGTCTCTCATCATGGCAAGGATTCAGGCTGCCTTCATCGAGGAGCTGGGCGTCGAGGTGCCGGCGGATCAGATGTTCCTCAATCCGACGGTGGCCTCGATTGCTGCCTACATCGAATCCATGGACGCGGTAGCCCAATAGCGGGGGAGAGGTCGTCATGTACGACGTGATAGTCATCGGTGCCCGCTGTGCGGGGTCACCGACGGCCATGTTGTTCGCTCGGCAGGGATATCGCGTACTGCTCCTGGAAAAGGCGCGGTTCCCGCGGGACACCCTGTCCTCGCACTACCTGCACACCCCGGGCGTGGCCCTGCTCGGCCGGTGGGGGCTGCTCGACGAGCTCCGTGCCGCGGGCTGCCGGCCCATCGACCACCAGAGCTACGAGGCGCCCGGTGTCCGGCTGGACGGCTTCTCCCTGCCGGTCGACGGGCACCGGACCACGTACGCGCCGAGGCGGTACGTGCTCGACCCGATCCTCGCGCGCGGCGCCGTGGCGGCCGGCGTGGACTTCCGGGACGGCTGCGCGGTCACGGGCCTGGAGTACGAGGGAGACCGGGTCGCCGGGGTCCGCTACACCACGCCCGGCGGCGCCGAGGCGACCGACCGGGCCCGGCTGGTCGTCGGCGCGGACGGCCAGCGCTCGCTGGTGGCCCGCAAGGCGGGCGCCCGCAACGTCATCGAGCACCCGCGGATGACCTGCACCTACTACAGCTACTGGAGCGGCGTCCCCTCGCACTTCGAGCTCTACGAACGGCCGGAGCGCTGGATCGGCGTCATCCCCACCAACGACGACCTCACGCTGATCATGACCTACTTCCCGCAGGGCGAGTTCCAGGAGATCCGTACGGGAGTGGAGTCCGCCTATCTCGAGGCCGTCCGCACGACGGCGCCCGAGCTGTACGAGCGGATGTCGGCGGGCAAGCGCGAGGAGCAGCTGTACGGCACCGGGCATCAGGAGAACTTCTTCCGCAAGGCCTACGGGCCCGGGTGGGCGCTGGTCGGCGACGCGGTGCACCACAAGGACTCCATCACGGCGCGCGGCATCACCGACGCCTTCATCCAGGCCCAGTCGCTCACCGCGCACATCGGCCAGGAGCTGCACGACGACGCCGCGCTCGAGGCGGCGCTTGAGCGCTACGAGGCCGATGTCAACGACGAGTTCCTCGATCTCTACCAGGGCGTGCTCAACGTGGCCGAGCTCAAGCCCGGGGGGCGGGCCGAACTCCTGCGGAAGCTGGTCGGCCACCAGGAGCTGATCGACCGGTACTTCTCGACGCTGTCGGGCGCGTGCTCGATCGACGACTTCTACAACGCCGACCTGTTGGCAGTGCTCAACCAGAGCTGAAGGTAGGGGAGTTCAGTGTCTGTCACCGATGCCTCATCGTCCCAGGTGGGGATGTGGATCACTGACAAGGTCAAGCCGTCGATCCACAACAACATTGGCGCGTGGTGGGCCGTCGACGGCGCGCTCGACCCGTCCGTACTGACCGCGGCATTCCGGCAGGCGCTGCACGAGAACCCGAACCTGCTCGTCACCTTCGAGGAAACCGAGTCCGGGATGCGGGCGGTGCCGCGCGAACTCGGCTCCTGGCAGCCCTTCTTCTACGATCTGAGCGATGCCCGGAACGTCGAGGAAAAGCTGTATGACGTGCTCACCGAGGTGCATGAGACCAGGTTCGACCTGAGCCGCGATGTGCTGTTCCGGCTCGGCGCCATCAAACTCGGCGAATCGCGCTGGCTGTACTGCCAGATATTCCACCACATCGTGAACGACGGCCTCGGCTACAACAACTTCGCGGTGCGGTGCGCCGAAATCTACACCGCCCTGGCCGAGGGGAATCCGGTGCCGGAGGCGCCGGTCTTCGACAGCGGCATCGTGGCGGCCGAAGAGGCGGACTACCGGCGGTCTCCGCAGTTCGCGGAGGACGCCGCGTTCTGGCAGGACTACCTCGCCGATCCGCCGGATGCCGCCCGGCTGCCGAGCGTCCCCGGCGCTGGTGAGGCCAGGTCCGACGACGACCCGGCACCTGACCCCGGGCCGGCGCGGATCGCCCACGCGATCGGCATCGCGAACTGCACCAGGGTGATCCCCAGCGCGGAGGTCACCGAGTGGAAGCGCGTCGCCAGGTCCGTAGACATCTCGATACCCACCCTGGTGGCGACGGCCGCCGCCGTATTCCTGCACGAAAGCTGCGGGCTTTCGGAGCTGATGTTCTCCATCGCCGCGGGCAACCGTTCCGAGTCCACCCGTAAAGCGACCGGAATGGCCGCGAACTTCATCCCGTTACGGGTCGCGGTCCGGCAGACCGACTCGTTACTTGATATCGCCCGCGCGGTCGCCACGGAGAAGGCGGCCGTCATTCCGCACAGCCGGCGGCTGATCTCCGACATCCGGCAGGACATGGGGCTGACCGACGTCGCCCGCAATCCGCTCGGCGTGATCCTGAACTTCATCCCGATGCAGCGCCTGCGCTTCGGCACGTATCAGGCGTCCTTCTTCGGCGGCTGCTTCCCCTCGCCGGACGAGCTCATGATCACCGTCTTCCGGTCCGGTCCCGAGGAAGCCGTCACCATCAGCATGGACGCGCCCCGGACCATGTACTCCGCCGCCGAACTGGAGCAGTTCTCGGCACGGCTCGTACGGTCCGTGCGCACCCTGGTCGCCGATCCGCGGGCGCGGGTCGCCGCGGTGGACCCGCTGGACGCCGCCGAGCGGGACTGGCTGCTGCGGGAGCTGAACGACACCGGCGTACCGCTGCCGGGGCTGGCGCTGCCGGAACTGATCGCACGGCACGCGGAGCGCAAGCCCGATGCCGTGGCCCTGGTCGCGGGCGACGAGGTCCTGACGTACTGGGACCTCGACACGCGCGCGCGTCGGCTGGCGGGCGTGCTGCGGCGCCGGGGTGTCCGCGCCGAGACCGTCGTGGCGGTCGCCCTGCCGCGCTCGGCCGACCTGGTCGTCGCCCTGCTGGCGGTGCTGAAGGCGGGCGGCGCGTATCTGCCGCTGGACCTCAAGTCGCCGGCGGAGCGGATCAGTTCGATGCTGCGGGACGCGGACGCCCGCGTCCTGCTGACCGACGCGGCGACGGCCGGGACGCTGCCCGACGATCTGGCACCGTCGCTCGCCACCCTGCTGCTCGACGACGAGGCCGGCCCGGATTCCCCGGGCGGCACCGAAGCCGCATTGCCCGAGCTCCCGGTGCGGTGGGAGCCGGGCCAGTTGGCGGCCGTCATGTTCACCTCGGGATCGACCGGAGCTCCCAAGGGGACCGGTACGACGCACCGCAACCTCGAGGCGTATGTGACGGACCGCCGCTGGCGGGACGACAGCCACGCCGTCTCGCTGTTCCACTCGCCGCAGACCTTCGACGCGTTCGTCAAGGAACTGTGGGTGCCGCTGGCGAACGGCGGCCGGGTGGTGGTGGCGCCGCCGGGAGAGCTCGAGATCGAGACGCTCGCCGAGCTGCGGGCCGCCCACCGGATCACCGTGCTGTGGCTCACCGCGGGCCTGTTCACGGCCATCGCGGAGGAGCGCCCGGAGTGCCTCACCGGGCTGCGCGAGGTGTGGACCGGCGGCGACGCGGCGTCCCCGGCCGCCTGGCGCCGGGTGCGCGAGGTCTGCCCCGATGTGACGCTCGGCAACGGCTACGGGCCGACGGAAACGACGGTGTTCGCCACCGGGCACCGCATCGCCCCCGGTGAACCGGTGGGCCACACCGTCCCGATCGGCCGCCCGCTGGACAACACCGCGGTGTACGTCCTCGGCCCCGGCCTGGCGCCGGTCCCGGTCGGCACCGTCGGCGAGCTGTACGTGGCCGGCGCCGGCGTGGCCCGCGGCTACGCCGGGCGGCCGGGACAGACCGCGGAGCGGTTCGTGCCCTGCCCGTTCGGCCCCGCCGGCGAGCCGATGTACCGGACCGGAGACCTGGTGCGCTGGGACGGCGAGGGCCGGCTCGAGTACGTGGGCCGGGCCGACGCGCAGGTGAAGGTGCGCGGCTTCCGGATCGAGCCGACCGAGATCGAAGCGGTGCTGAACGAGCACCCCGGCGTAGCGCAGTCGCTCGTGATGGCCAGGGCCGACGGCTCCGGGCCCCGGCGGCTCGTCGGATACGCGGTGCCCGCCGGCGGCGGGATCGTCGGCGGCGACGGCGCGGGCGGGGTCGGCGACCTCGACTTCCAGGCGGGTGTCTCGGGCAGCGAGCTGCGCCGGTTCGCGGCCGAGCGGCTGCCGGAGTTCATGGTGCCGGCGGCGTTCGTGGTGCTCGACCGCCTGCCGCTGACCGTGAACGGCAAGGTGGACCGGGCCGCGCTGCCGGAGCCGGAGTTCCGCGGCCAGGCGTACCGGGCGCCCGGCAGCGCGGTGGAGCGGGCCCTGGCCGAGGTGTTCGCCGATGTGCTCGGCGTCGGGCAGATCGGCGTCGACGACGACTTCTTCGCCCTCGGCGGGGACAGCATCCGCTCGATCCAGGTCGTGGCGCGGGCCAAGGCGCGCGGACTGCGGGTCAGCACGCGGGACATCTTCGAGCACGGCACGATCGCCCGCCTGGCCGAGTTCACGGGCCAGGGGGACGACGGCCGGGAGCGACTGCCGGAGCTGCCCGGTGGCGGTGTCGGCCGGATCCCGCCCTCGCCGGTGGCGCTCCAGGTCCTCGGCGCGGGCGGCGAGGCCAACCGCTTCGCCATGGCGATGTCCCTGCGGCTGCCGGCGGACATCGACCGGGCCGGGCTCATCGCCGTACTACGCGCCGTGCTGTCCCACCACGACATCCTGCGCGCCCGGCTCGAACCGGAAGGCCTCGGCCTGTGGGTCGACCCGGCGGACGCGGTGGACGCCGATCCGCTGGTGCGCGAGGTCCCGTGCGCGCAGTGGCCGCCGTCGGACGAGGCCGTCGCGGCGGAGCTGGACGCGGCCGCGGACCGCCTGGACCCGGCCGGCGGGACCATGGCGCAGTTCGTCTGGTTCACCTCGGCGTCGGAGCCCGGATGGCTTCTCGTGGTGCTGCACCACCTGGTGGTCGACGGCGTGTCCTGGCGCATCCTGCTGCCGGACCTGGCCGCCTCGTGGCGCGAGGTACGTGCCGGAAGAGAGCCGGAGCTGCCCGAGGTCGGCACCTCGGTCCGGCGCTGGGCGCACGCCCTGGTGGAGGAGTCGGCCCGCCGGCACGCGGAACTCCAGCTGTGGCAGGACATGCTCGCCGGCGCGGAACCGCCGCTGGGGGCGCCGGACTTCGACCCGGCCGAAAACGTGGCGGCGACGGTGGACGAGCTGCGTGTGCAGGTGCCCGCCGCCGTAACCGAAGCGGTGCTGACCACGCTGTCCGCGGCGTACCGCGGTGGCGCGGAGGACGGGCTGCTGGCCGGGCTGGCGCTGGCGGTGGCCGGCTGGCGGCGGGCGAGGGGGCTGGACGACGCGTCGTTCACGATTCGCCTGGAGGGCCACGGACGGGAGGAAGGCCTCGTCCCCGGAGCCGATCTCTCGCGCACCGTCGGCTGGTTCACCAGCATGTTCCCGGTGCGGCTCGACCTCGCGGACGTCGACGTGGACGACGCGGCCGCCGGTGGTCCCGACGCCGGACGGGCGGTCAAGCTCGTCAAGGAGCGGCTGCGATCGATCCCGGACAAGGGGACCGGCTACGGGCTGCTGCGCCACCTGAACGAGGAGACCGCGGCCGAGCTGGCCCGGCACGGGGACCCGCAGATCGGCTTCAACTACCTCGGCAAGGTCACCGCCGCGGACATCCCCGAGGAGCTCCGGGCGGACGGCTGGACGCCGCTGTCCAAGCTGGGGGAGCTGATCCCCGCGCCGAACGCGGACATGCCGTCCCTGTCGGCGCTGGAGATCAACGCGGCGGTCGGCGAGGACGGGCAGCTGACGGCCGGCTTCGGCTTCCCCGCCGGGGTGCTGTCCCGCGCCGAGGTGGACGAGCTGGCGCGGCGGTGGGTCGACGCGCTGACGGGCCTCGCCCGGCACGCCGCGGCGCCCGGTGCCGGCGGGCTGACTCCCGCGGACGCGCCCCTGGTCGACGTGCACCAGGCGCAGATCGACGCCTGGGAGGAGCGGTACGGCAGGCTGGCCGCGCTGGGGCCGGTCACGCCCGTGCAGTCGGGGCTGTTGTTCCACACGATGCTCGCGGACAGCTCGTTCGACGCGTACCACCTGCAGTTCGTGTTCCACCTCGCCGGCGAGGTCGACCCGCAGCGGATGCGCCGCGCCGGGCAGGCCCTGCTGGAGCGGCACCCGAACCTGCGCGCCGGGTTCGTCGCCGCCGACCACGGCGGGATGGTCCAGCTCACGCCGCAGGAGGTCGAGCTGCCCTGGCGCTTCCTCGGCCGCACCGGGGACGGTGAGCTGGAGGCGTTCCTCGCCGAGGACCGCGCGAGCAACTTCGACCCCGCGGCACCGCCCCTGGTCCGGCTGGCGCTGGCCATGACGGCGACCGACCGGGCCGAACTCGTCCTCACCGCGCACCACGCGCTGTTCGACGGCTGGTCACTGCCGCTGCTGATGCGCGACCTGCTCCGGCTCTACGCGGCCGACGGCGCCCCCGCCGACCTGCCGCCGGCGCGTGACTACGCGGACTTCCTCGGGTGGCTCGCGGACCAGGACCACGAGGCGTCCATCCGCGCCTGGGCGGCGGAGCTCGACGGCTTGCCCGGGCCCACGCTGCTGGCGCCGGAGGGCGCGGGCGTGACCTCCGAGGGCGTCCGGCGGGTGGAGCTCGACCTGGGCTTCGACACCGCGCAGCAACTCGCCGGTCGCGCCGCGGCGTTGGGCGTCACGCTCAACACCCTGGTGCAGGGCACGTGGGCGATGCTGCTCGGGCAGCTGACGCGGCAGCAGGACGTGGTCTTCGGCGCCACGGTGTCCGGGCGGCCGGACGCGCTGCCGGGCTCCGACCGGATGGTCGGGCTGTTCATCAATACCGTTCCGGTACGGGTCCCGTGCCCGCCGGAACAGACCGTGGCCCAGCTCCTGGCCCAGTTGCAGACCCGGCAGAGCAAGCTTTTTGCGCACCATTACTGCGGGCTGTCCGACATTCAGGAGGCGGCCGGCCACGGGACGCTCTTCGACACCCTCGTCGGCTACGAGTCCTATCCGGTGGACCGGGTCGCGCTCGCCGAAGCCGATGCCGCGGCGGGCTTCTCGGTCACCGGAATGCGGCCGTATTACGGCTCGCACTATCCCGTCACGCTGAACGCGTCCGCGGAACCGTATCTCCAGCTCTCCATCGACTATCCGATCGGGCAACTGAAGCACGAGACGGTCGAGCTGCTCGCCGCCCGCCTGGTGCGCCTCCTCGAGCACATCGCGGGCGATCCCGGCACCGCGGTCGGCACGCTCGACGCCCTCGATACGCAGGCCCGTGACCGGCTGCGCGAGCTGTTCCACCTCGATCAGGAGCCGGCGGAGACCGCGGCACCCGACGCCGAGGGCGCGGCATACCGCGCGCCGCGGACGGCGCGTGAGGAATCCCTGTGCGGCCTGTTCGCCGAAGTGCTCGAGGTGGACCGCGTGGGCATCGAGGACGACTTCTTCGACCTCGGCGGGAATTCCCTGCGGGCGATCAAGCTGGTCAATCTGATCCGCGCGGAACTGAACCTGGAAGTGCCGATCCGCACGCTGTTCGAGACGCGCACCATCGCCGCCCTGTCGCAGGTGTGCGAAGAACTGTCCACTCCGAAACGGCCGGCCTTGCGCAGGAGGACGAAGGGCGGAGAAATCGTGGCTGATTCCCCTGTGGAGGTATGAGCAAGATGATCCCGTTGTCGTTCGCGCAGCGCCGGATGTGGTTCATTTACCAGTTCGAGGGCCCTTCGCCGACCTATAACGCGCCTTTCGTGCTCCGCCTTGCCGGCGAACTGGACACCGACGCACTGGAGATGGCGTTCCGCGATGTCGTCGACCGGCACGAGTCCCTGCGGACCGTGTTCGTCGAGGATGCCGACGGCACGCCGTACCAGCAGGTGCTGCCCACGGAGGCGCAGCCGTTCCGGCTTCCCGTCATCGAGGTCCCGGAGGAGGAGCGGGCGGCGGCGATCGACGCCGCGGTCACCCTGCCGTTCGACCTGACGGCGGACCTGCCGATACGGGCCAGGCTGCTGAAGTGCGGCCCGCGCGACCACACGCTGGCGATCGTCCTCCACCACATCGCCGCGGACGGTGAGTCGACCGATCCGCTCGTAAGGGATCTGCGGTCGGCGTACTCGGCCCGCAGGGAGGGCCGGGCGCCGGAGTGGGAGCCGCTCGAGGTGCAGTACGCGGACTACACGCTCTGGCAGCGCGATCTGCTCGGCGACGAGAACGACCCGGAAAGCCTGTGTGCCAGGCAACTGCGCTACTGGCGGCAGGAGCTGGCCGACCTGCCGCAGCCGCTGGCGCTGGCGACCGACCACCCGCGGCCGAAGGCGCCGAGCCACCAGGGCGACCTGGTCGAGGCATGGATCGAGCCGGAACTGCTCACCGCCGTGGAGAAGCTGGCCGCCCGGCGGGACACCACCGTGTCGATGGTCATGCAGTCGGCGCTCGCGGTCCTGCTGCAGCATCTCGGCGGCGGCGACGACCTGACCATGGGCTCGCCCATCGCCGGGCGTACCGACGCGGCGCTGAAGGAGCTCGTCGGCTTCTTCGTCAACACGTGGGTGCTGCGCGCGGATCTGTCCGGGAACCCGACGTTCGAGGAACTGCTCGACCGGGTGAAGGACAAGGCCATCGCGGCGTACGACAACCAGGAAATGCCGTTCGAGCGGCTGGTGGAGCTGATCAACCCGGACCGGTCGGCCGCGTACCACCCGTTCTTCCAGGTGATGCTCGCCTGGCAGATCTCCTGGCCGGAAGTGGAACTCCCGGGCCTGGAGGTGGTGTTCGAGCCGAACCAGAACCACGCGGCGAAGTTCGACCTGTTCTTCAACATGGTCCCGGACCCGGCCGGCGGCGCCGAGTGCCGGCTGGAGTACGCCACCGAGCTCTTCGACCGGGAGACGGCCGAGGGCATAGCGAACCGGTTCCTCCGGGTCCTGAGCCGGCTCGTGGCCGACCCGGAGCTCCGGATCGGCTGCGTCGACGCGCTCGACGCGGCCGAGCGGGACCGGCTGATCACGCGGCTCAACGACACGGCCACCGAGCTGCCCGAGCTGACCGTCCCGGAGCTGTTCGAGGCACAGGTGGCCAGAACCCCCGACGCCCCCGCGATCGCGTGCGCGGACCGGACGCTGACGTACCGCGAGCTCGATGACCGGGCCAACAGCCTGGCGCGGGAGCTGATCCGCCGTGGCGCCGGGCCCGAGGACCTGGTGGTCCTCGCGCTGCCGCGCACGGAGGACCTGGTGGTCGGCCTGCTCGGCATCCTCAAGTCCGGCGCCGGCTATCTGCCGATGGACCCGCAGTACCTCGGCGGGCGAGCGGCGGGTGTGCTGTCGGAGGCGGCGCCGCGGTTCGCGGTCACCACCACCGCGACGTGGCAGGACCTGCCGCACGACGGCATCACGGCCGTCAACCTCGACGACAGCGCGGACTGGGCCGCGCCGGACGATGCGGCCAGGACCGCGCCGCTCGGCCCCGACAACCTGGCGTACGTGATGTACACCTCCGGCTCCACGGGCAAGCCGAAGGGCGCGGCGATCACCCACCGCAGCATCGTCAACGGGGTGCGGGAGCTGGCGCGGGTGCTGGACGCGCCGCCCGGGTGGCGGCTGCTGGCCGGTACCTCCGTCAACTTCGACGTCTCCGTCTTCGAGCTGCTGACCACCCTGTCCACCGGCGGCACGGCCGAGGTCGTACCGAACGCGCTGGCCCTGGGCGAACGCGACGGCTGGGACGGCCACGTGATCAGCGCGGTCCCCACGGTGCTCGGAGAACTGGTGGGACACCTGCCGAAGACGACCGACGTGCGGACGGTCGTCTTCGCGGGCGACGTGCTCCCGGCCCGGCTGGTACGGCAGGTGCGCGAGGCCCTGCCCAACGCGCAGATCGTGAACTCCTACGGGCAGAGCGAGAGCTTCTACGCCACCACGTACTCCCTCCCGCCGGGCGAGGAATGGGCCGGGGGCGATGTCGCGCCCATCGGCACCCCGCTGGGGAACATGCGCGCCTACGTGCTGGGCCCGGGCCTCGCGCCGGTGCCGCAGGGCGTGATCGGCGAGCTGTACGTGGCCGGAACCTGCCTGGGGCGCGGCTACCACGGTCGCCCGGGCCTGACCGCGGAACGCTATGTGGCGAACCCGTTCGGCCCCGCCGGCGAGCGGATGTACCGCACGGGCGACCTGGCCCGCTGGAACGCGCAGGGCCAGCTGGAGTGCGTCGGCCGAAGCGACGGCCAGGTCAAGGTGCGCGGCTTCCGCATCGAGACGGCAGAGGTCGAGGCGGCGATCACGGCGCACCCCGGGATCAGCGAGGCGGTCGTGATCAGCCGCGAGGTGCCCGCGGGCGGGCGGCAGCTCGTCGCGTACGTGGTGCACGTCGGTGACGGCGCCGTCGGCGACGACGGCGCCGGCGGCATCGGCGATGTGAACGTGCAGGCGGGTGCTTCGGCAGCCGAGCTGCGCAAGTTCGTAGCGGCACGGCTGCCCGACTACATGGTGCCGTCGGCCTTCGTGGCCCTCGGCCGGATGCCGCTCGGCCCGACCGGCAAGCTGGACCATGCGGCGCTGCCGGAGCCGGAGTTCCTGGGTGAGACCTACCGGGAGCCGCGTACCGAGACCGAGGCGATCATCGCGGCGGCGTACGCGGACGTGCTCGGTGTGGAGCGGGTCGGCATCGACGACGACTTCTTCACCGTCGGCGGCGACAGCCTGCGGTCGATCCAGGTGGTGGCGCGGGCCCGGGCCCGGGGCCTGGAGCTCAGCACGCGGGAGATCTTCGAATGCCGCACCGCGGCCCGGCTGGCCGAGGTGGCGGCCGCCCGCGGGGAGCAGGCGCCCGCGCTCGCCGAGGACGAGGGCGGCGGCGTCGGTCCGATGCCGCTGCAGCCGGCGGCGTTGCACGTGTTCGAGCACGGCGGCGGCACGAACCGGTTCGCCATGGCGATGGCGCTGGACCTGCCCGCGGGCATCGACGCGAACGGGCTGGCCGCGACGCTGGACGCCGTACTCGACCGGCACGACCTGCTGCGCGCGCAGCTGGTGCGCGGCGACGAACTCTCCCTCGTCGTGCGTCCGCAGGGCGCGGTGCGGGCGAAGGACCTGATCCACCGGGTCCCCTGCGACGGCCGGTGGGACGACCCGGCCCTGCTCGACCTGGCGAAGAGGGAGCTGGACGAGGCGACCGGGCGGCTGGACCCGGCGGCCGGGACCATGGCGGACTTCCTCTGGTTCGCCGCGGAACAGGGCGCGGGCAGGCTGGTCATCGTGCTGCACCACCTGGTGGTGGACGGGGTCTCCTGGCGGATCCTCATGTCGGACCTCGCCGAGGCGTGGCAGCAGGTCAAGGCCGGCGATGCGGCTCCCGAGCTGCCCGCGGTCGGCACATCCGCCCGCCGCTGGGCGACGGCGCTGCAGACCGAGGCGCTCTCGCCGGAGCGCGAGGCGGAGCTGGCGTACTGGCGCGATCTCATCGAGGCGCCCAACCCCCCGCTGGGCACGCGGGCGTTCGACCCGGCAGTGGACGTGATGTCCACGGTCGACACGGTGCGGCTCCAGCTGCCCGCCGACGTCACCGAGGCGGTGCTGACCACGCTGCCCGCGGCGTTCAAGGCCAGCGGAAACGATGTGCTGCTCGCCGCGCTCGCGCTGGCGGTGAACCGGTGGAGCGGTGCGGACCGCTCCACCCTCGTCCGGCTGGAGGGACACGGCCGCGAGGAGGACATCGTCCCCGGCGCCGACCTCTCCCGGACCATCGGGTGGTTCACCAGCATGTACCCGGCCCGGGTCGATGTGCGCGGCCTGGACCTCGCCGACGTGCTGGCCGGCGGCCCCGCGGCCGGGACCGCGATCAAGCTGGTCAAGGAGCAGCTCCGCGGCATCCCGGACAAGGGCATGGGATACGGGATGCTGCGCTACCTCAACCCGGAGACCGCCCCGCAGCTCGCCGAACAGCCGGTGCCGCAGATCGGGTTCAACTACCTGGGCCGGATCTCCGGCACCGACGTGCCCGAGCACCTGCGCGCGGACGGCTGGGGGCCGGCCTCCTGGGCGGGCGAACTGATCCCGGCGCCGGACCCCGACCTGCCCGCGCTCTCCGCGCTGGAGGTCAACTCGGTCGCCACCGACACCGCCGACGGCACCCGGCTGCAGGCGGTCCTCATGTTCGCCACCGGCGTGCTGTCCCGCGAGCGGGCCGGTGAACTGGCCGAGACCTGGGCCGAGGTGCTGCGCGGCATGGCCGCATACGCCGCCCGCCCGGACATCGGCGGGCTGACGCCCACGGACACCCCGCTGGTCTCGGTGCGCCAGGACGAGCTCGAAGCCTGGGAGGAGCGCTACGGCCGGCTGGCCGAGGTGTGGCCGCTGGCCCCGTCGCAGTCCGGCATTCAGTTCCAGGCCGCGCTCGCCGACGGCTCCTTCGACGTCTACCACATGCAGTTCGTGCTGCACCTGACCGGGCACGTCGATCCGGAGCGGCTGCGGGCCGCCGGGCAGGCGCTGCTGGAGCGGTACCCGAATCTGCGCTCGGCGTTCGTCACCGCGGGGGACGGCGATCCGGTGCAGGTCGTGGCGGAACACGTCGACATACCCTGGCGGCACGTCGACCTGACCGGCCGGAGCGAAGCCGAGCAGGACGAGGCGCTCGACACGCTCCTCGCCGAGGACCGGGCCGACCAGCTCGACCCCACCCGGCCACCGCTCTTCCGGCTGGCCCTGCTCACCTGCGGGCCGCGGCAGGCGAAGGTCATCATCACGGCGCATCACACCCTGTTCGACGGCTGGTCGTCGCCCATGGTGATCACGGATCTGATCCGGCTGTACTCCGGGTCGCGCGAGCTTCCCGCGGTCCGGGATTACGGGGACTACCTGGCCTGGCTGTCGCGCCAGGACCGGGAGGCGTCGGCCGCCCGCTGGGCCGCGGAACTGGAGGGCTTCGACGAGCCGACGCTGCTGGCCCCGAACGCGCCCCTGGAGGAGGTGGAGGTGTCCGCCCTCGGCCGGGTGGAGGTGCCGTGGTCGATCGACCAGGGGCGCGAACTCACCCGGCGCGCGGCGGAACTCGGCGTCACGGTGAACACCCTGCTGCAGAGCGCGTGGGCGATCCTGGTCTCGAAGCTGACCGGGCAGCAGGACGTCGTGTTCGGCGCCGCCGTCAACGGCCGCCCGGCGGATCTGATCGGCTCGGACGAGATGGTCGGGCTGTTCATCAACGTCCTCCCGGTCAGGGTGCGGTGCCGGCCGGACCACAGCGTGGCCGAGGTCATCACCGAGCTGCAGGAGCGGCAGACCGCGCTGCTCGACCACCACCACTTCGGGCTCGCCGACATCCAGCAGGCCGCCGGGCTGTCCGCCCTGTTCGACTCGATCGTCGTCTTCGAGAACTACCCGATCGACCGCGAGGGCATCGAGGAGGCGAACGCTTCGGCGGGCCTGACGGTCGACGCCATCCGGCCGTTCGCGGGCTCGCACTACCCGCTCACCCTCAACTCGACCGATCCGTATCTCCGGCTGTCCCTCGACTACCAGAACAACGTCTACGACCGCGCCGCGGCCGAGGAGCTCGCCGCCCGGCTCGTCCGGGTGCTGGAGCGGATCCTCACCGACCCGCAGGTGCCCGTCGGCGCCGTAGAGGTGCTCAGCGGGGAGGAACGGGACCGGCTGCTGCGGGAAGTGAACGACACGGCGCACCCGGTCGCCCCCGACACCCTGCCGGGTGCGTTCGAGGCGCAGGTGGAGCGCGACCCCGAGCGCGTAGCGCTGATCGGCGAGCAGGAGACGCTGACCTACCGGGAGTTCAACCGGCGGGCCAACCAGCTGGCGCGCTGGCTGATCGAGCGCGGCGCGGGCCCCGAACAGGTGGTCGCGGTGCGCATCCCCCGCTCCGTGGATCTGATGGTGGCGATCTACGGGGTGGTCAAGGCGGGTGCGGCCTATCTGCCGGTGGACACCGAGCTGCCCGAGGACCGGGTCCGGCTGCTGCTGGAGGGCGCGGAGCCGCTGCTCGTACTCGATGAGGTGCTCCCTGACGTATCCGGGCTCCCGGAGGACAATCCGCGGCGCGCGCTGACCCCGGACAACGCCGCGTACGTCATCTTCACCTCCGGCTCCACCGGCGGCCCCAAGGGCGTGCAGGTCGCGCACCGCGCGATCATGAACCGGCTGGCGTGGGGACTGGGGCACTTCGAGGTGGGCGCCGAGGACCGGATGCTGCTCAGCACGTCGGCGAGCTTCGACGTGTCGGTGCCGGAGCTGTTCGCCCCGCTGCAGGTCGGCGCCGCCGTCGTCATCGCCCGTCCGGACGGGCGCCGGGATCCGGCCTATCTGGCCGAGCTGATCCAGCGGGAGCGGGTGACCGGCGCGGACTTCGTCCCCTCCCTGCTGGAGGCGTTCGTCGCCGAGCCGGCGGCCAAGGACTGCGCCGGCCTGCGCTGGATCGAGGTCGCGGGCGAGGCGTTCCCGCCCGCGCTGGCCAACAAGGCCGCGGCGCTGCTGCCCAACTGCGGCGTGCACAACGTCTACGGACCCACCGAGGCGGCCGTGGAGGTCACGGCATGGCAGCACGTGCCGGGCGCCGACCAGGTGCCCATCGGCGCGCCGATCTGGAACACCCAGGTCTATGTGCTGGACGCGGCGCTGCGCCCGGTCCCGCCCGGGGTCGCCGGTGAGCTGTATCTGGCCGGTGCCGGGCTCGCCCGGGGCTACCTCGGCCAGTCGGCGCTGACCTCGAACCGGTTCGTGGCCTGCCCGTTCGGCGCCCCGGGGACCCGGATGTACCGCACCGGGGACCTGACCCGGTGGAACAAGGACGGCCAGGTCGAGTACATCGGACGCACCGACTTCCAGGTCAAGATCCGCGGGTTCCGGATCGAGCTGGGCGAGGTGGAGTCGGTACTGACCTCGCACCCGGAGGTCGGGACCGCGGTGGCCGTGGTGCGCGAGGACCGCCCCGGCGACCAGCGGCTGGTGGCCTACGTGGTGCCAAACCGCAAGGCGGACCCGGCCGCGCTGGACATCGAGGCCGTACGGGCCCTGCTCCAGGAGCAGTTGCCGGAATACATGGTCCCCTCGGCGATCCTGCCGCTCGCCGAGCTCCCCACCACACCGAGCGGCAAGCTCGACCGCGGCGCGCTCCCCGCGCCGGACCACGCCGAGACCGGGACCCGGCGGGAGCCGCGCAATCACAACGAGGAAGTCCTCTGCCGGCTGTTCGCCGAGCTGCTCGGCATGGAGGAGGTCGGCATCGACGTCGACTTCTTCGGCCACGGCGGGCATTCGCTGCTGGCCACCCGGCTGATCGGCCGCATACGCAACGAGCTGAACGTCGACGTGAAGGTCACGACGGTGTTCCGCAATCCGACCGTCGCCCAGCTGGCGGAGCAGATCGACAAGCTGGCCGCCTCGAAACGCCCCCAGCTGCGACAGATGACCGTACAGGAGATGCGTTGATGATCCCGTTGTCCTTTGCCCAGGCCCGGATGTGGTTCCTGCACCGCCTGGAAGGCCCGTCCGCGACCTACAACGTCCCGTTCGTGCTGCGCCTGGCGGGGACGCTGGACACAGCGGCCCTGGCCGCGGCGATGACGGATGTCGTCACCCGGCACGAGAGCCTGCGCACCCTGATCGCCGAGAACGCCGACGGCACGCCGGAGCAGCGGATCCTGACTCCGCAGGAGGCGGTCCTCCCCTTCCGGGTGGTCGACGTGGCCGCCGACGCGGTGGACGCCGCGGTGCACGCGGCCGAATGCGAAGCCTTCGACCTGGAAACGGAACTCCCCCTGCGGACGACCGTCTTGCGGATCAGCCCGCAGGAGCACGTCCTGGTGTGCGTGTTCCACCACATCGCCGCGGACGGGTCGTCGATGTCGCCGTTCCTACGTGACCTGGTGTCGGCGTACACGGCCCGCCATCAGGGGAGCGCCCCGGCGTGGACGCCGCTGCCGGTGCAGTACAAGGACTACACGCTGTGGCAGCTGCAGCTCCTCGGCGAGGACGGCGACCCGGAGAGCGCCGCGGCGGAGCAACTCGCCTACTGGAAGGACGAGCTGGCCGCGGTGCCGCAGCCGCTGCAGCTGCCGCTGGACCGGCCGCGGCCGGCGACCGCCAGCTATCGCGGCGGCGACGTCCTGTTCGAGCTGACACCCGAGCTGCTGTCCCGGATGCAGGAGCTGGCCGCGGAGCGCGGCGCCACGGCGCCGATGGTGGCGCAGGCCGCGCTGTCGGTGCTGCTGCACAAGCTGGGCGCCGGGGAGGACGTGACGATCGGCAGCCCCTTCGAGGGGCGGCTCGACGAGCAGCTCGACGATCTGATCGGGTTCTTCGTCAACACGTGGGTGCTGCGCGTCGATCTGGCGCGGAACCCGACGTTCGGCGATCTCCTGGAGCAGGTGCGTGGCAAAGCCCTCGCCGCCTTCGACAACCAGGACATCCCGTACGAGCGGCTGGTGGAGCTGCTCAACCCGGACCGGTCCACCGCCTACCAGCCGCTCTTCCAGACGGCGCTGGCCTGGCAGTTCGTGTGGCCGGAGATCGAGATGCCGGGCCTGGAGGTCTCGCCCGTCCCGGCGGGCACCGGCACGGCGAAGTTCGACCTGTTCTTCAACATCGCCCCGAAGGAGTCCGGTGGTGCGCACGGGCTGCTGGAGTACGCGAAGGACCTCTTCGACCACACGACGGCCGAACGCTTCGTCCACCGGTTCGTACGCATCCTGGAGCAGGTGCTCGAGGACCCGGCGATGCCGGTCGGCGACATCGACGTGCTGTCGGCGGAGGAGCGGGACCGGCTTCTGAACGGGCTGAACGACACCGCGGTGCCGACGCTGCAGTGCACCATTCCGGAGCTGTTCGAGCAGCAAGTCGCCGAGAAGCCGGACGCGGTGGCGGTGCTGTGCGGCCAGGAGACCCTGACGTACCGCGAGCTGGACACCCGGGCGGACCGGCTCGCGCGGGTCCTGGCCGAGCGTGGAGTGGGCCCCGAGTCGGTGGTGGCGGTGGCGGTGTCGCGGTCGCCCGAGCTGGTCACCGCCGTGCTCGCCGTGATGAAGGCCGGCGGCGCGTACCTGCCGGTCGATACGGCCTACCCGGACGAGCGGATCTCCTTCATGGTGGCCGACTCCGGTGCCCGGCTGGTCCTGGTGGACGCCGTGACCGCCGGACAGCTGCCCGAATTGCCCGTGCCGACGCTGCAGTTGCAGGACCTCGACCTGTCGTCCGCACCTACTGGGGCGCTGCCCTGCCCCGCGGCGGTGGCCAACACCGCGTACGTCATCTACACGTCGGGCTCGACGGGCACGCCCAAGGGCGTCGCGGTCCCACACGCCGGGGTGGCCAGTCTGGCCGCCACCCAGGCCGAGCGGCTCGGCGTCACCGGGGAGAGCCGGGTGCTGCAGTTCGCCTCGTCGAGCTTCGACGCCTCGGTGTGGGAGATGTCCATGGCGCTGCTGGCCGGCGCGGCTCTCGTGCTGGCGGACAAGAGTGCGCTGGCCCCGGGGGCGCCGCTGGCCGAGACGGTCGACACGTACCGGGTGACGCACGCGACCCTCCCGCCCGCCGTGCTCCCCGCGCTGCCCGAGGGGTCGCTGTCGACCGTCGAGTGCCTGGTCGTCGGGGGTGACGCGCCCTCGCCCGAGGTGGTGGCCACCTGGTCGGCCGGACGGCGGATGATCAATGCCTACGGGCCGACGGAGACCACGGTGTGCGTCGCCATGAGCGCGCCGCTGACCGGCCGCGACGAGGTGCCGCCGATCGGCCGCCCGATCCGCAACACCCGGCTCTACGTGCTCGACGACGTGCTGCGCCCGGTGCCCCCCGGGGTGGCCGGCGAGCTGTACATCGCCGGCGAGTCGCTCACCCGCGGCTATCTGGGCCGGCCGGGACTGACCGCCGGGCGCTTCCTGCCCTGCCCGTTCGGCCCGCCGGGCGAGCGCATGTACCGCACCGGCGACGTGGCGGCCTGGACGGCGGACGGCGAACTGGTCTTCCGCGGCCGCGCGGACGACCAGATCAAGATCCGGGGCTTCCGGATCGAGCTGGGCGAGATCGAGCACGCGCTGGCCGGGCACCCCGGCGTCGCGCAGGCGGCGATCGTGGCGCGCGACAACCAGTACGGCGAGAAGCAGCTGGTCGGGTACGTGGTGCCCAAGCCGGGCGCCGAGGCGGCGGATGCCGGCGCCCAGGTGGACGAGTGGCGCGACCTCTACGACGACAGCTACGCGGAATCCGAGGACGGTCTGGGCGAGGACTTCCTGGGCTGGAACTCCAGCTACACCGGTGAGCCCATCCCGCGCGAACAGATGGTGGAGTGGCAGGACGCCGCGGTGGCGCAGGTGCTGCGGTACGCGCCGCGGCGGGTGCTCGAACTCGGCGTGGGCTCCGGCCTGCTGCTGGCGAAGATCGTCGGCGACGTCGAGGAGTACTGGGGCACCGACATCTCGGGCACCGTGGTGGACCGGGTCCGGGTCCAGGCGGAAGAGGCCGGATACGGCGACCGGGTCCGGCTGAGCGCCCAGGCGGCGGACGACATGTCCGGGCTGCCGCACGGCCGGTTCGACACCGTCGTGCTCAACTCGGTGGTGCAGTACTTCCCGAGCGCCGAGTACCTGGACCAGGTGCTGCGCCAGGCGATGGAACTCCTCGCGCCGGGCGGCCGCCTCATCGTCGGTGACGTCCGCAGCGCCACGACCCGCCGCTTCATGCGGACCGCCGTGCAGCGTACGGCGCACCCGCACGCCTCGCACGACGAGCTGCGGGCGCTGGTGGAGAAGGAGCTGCTCGCCGAGCGGGAGCTGACGGTCGCGCCGGAGTGGTTCGCCGAGTGGGCGGACGACGACGACTCCATCGCGCTCGACATCCGGCTGAAGCCCGGGCAGGCGCACAACGAGCTGACCCGGCACCGCTACGAGGTCATCCTGCACAAGCAGCCGGCCGACCTGCTCGACCTGGCCGGCGCGCCGTCGGTGCCGTGGGGCCGGGAAGTGTCGGACCTGGCCGGCCTGGCCGACCTGGGCCGCCGTGCGGACCGGGCGGACGGCCCGGTGCGGGTGACCGGGATACCCAACGCGCGGCTGGAAGAAGAGGTTGCCGTGACCGTCGCGGCGGGCCTCCTCGACCCGTCGTCCCTGCCCGGCAAGCGGGTCGACCCGCAGGACGTGCTCGCGTGGGCAAATGAGCACGGCCGGGAGGCGGTTCTCACCTGGTCCGGCGAGGACGCGCGCTGCTTCGACGCGGTGCTGCTGCCCGAGCCGCGGAGCCGGCAGCGGACGGTCTCCGGCTCGTACGTGCCCAGCGGCGCGGCCGGCCGGGTGCTGGCGAACGCCCCCGCGCTGGCCAGGTCGATGGGCCCGTTCCTCGTCGAGCTGTCCGAGCATCTGCGCGGCCGGCTGCCCGACTACATGGTCCCGTCCGCGGTCGTGCCGATGTCGGAGCTGCCGCTGACGCCGAGCGGGAAGCTGAACCTCCGGGCGCTGCCCGCGCCGGACAACGGGCAGGCATCGACCGGCCGGGCAGCGCGCACTGAGCCCGAGGAGATCCTGAGCGCCCTGTTCGCCGAGGTGCTCGGCCTGGAGAAGGTCGGCATCGACACCGACTTCTTCGCCGCCGGCGGGGACAGCATCCGCTCCATCCAGATCGTCGCGCGGGCGAAGGCCCGCGGCATCGAGGTCAGCACGCGGGAGATCTTCGAGCACCCCACGGTCGCCCAGCTCGCGGAGCTCGTCGAAGCCCGCGAGGACGAACGCGTCGTCCTGGCGGAGCTGCCGGGCGGCGGCCTCGGCTGGGGCCCGCTGCTGCCTACGGCGGCACACGTGCTCGCGCTCGGCGGCGGCCTCAACCGGCTCTGCATGTCGGGCATGCTGACCCTGCCCGAGGACATCGACCGTGCGGGTCTGGTGGCGACGCTGCAGGCCGTGCTGGACCGGCACGATGTGCTCCGCTCCCGGCTCGACCGGACGGAGCGGGGCCTGCGGACCGAGCCGCCGGGCAGTGTGGACGCCGGCGCGCTCCTGCGGGAGGTCGCCCTGGACGACACCGCTACGGACGCCGATGCCGACCCGGTCGCCGCCGAGCTGGACGCGGCGGCGGGCCGACTGGACCCGGACGCGGGCGTGATGGCGCAGTTCGTGTGGCTCACGTCCCCCGCGGATGCGGACCGGCTGCTGATCGTGCTGCACCACCTGGTCGTCGACGGGGTGTCCTGGCGGATCCTGATCCCGGACCTGGTCGCGGCCTGGCAGCGGATCCGCGACGGCCGCCCCGCGGAACTCGCGGAGACCGGCACCTCCATGCGCCGGTGGGCGCATGCGCTGGCTGAGGAAGCGGCCACCCCCGAGCGGGTGGCGGAACTGCCCGTATGGCAGAAGATCCTGCGCGCGGACGAGCCGGTGCTCGGAGCACGGGAGCTGGACCCGGCGCGCGATGTCGCCGACACCGTGGACACCCTCCGCATCCAGGTGCCGGCGGATGTCACCGAGACGGTGCTCAACAAGGTGCCCGGACTCTTCCGCAGCGGTGTCAACGACGGGCTGCTGGCCGCGCTGGCGCTGGCGCTGGTCCGCTGGCGCCGGACGCGGGACGAGTCCTCCTCCTCGACGCTGGTCCGGCTGGAAGGGCACGGCCGGGAAGAGCACGTGGCGCCCGGCGCGGATCTGTCGCGCACGATCGGCTGGTTCACCGCGATGTATCCGGTGCGGCTGGACCTGACCGGCGTCGACGTGGCGGACGCGTTCGCCGGGGGTCCGGCCGCCGGCCGGGCGGTCAAGGCGGTCAAGGAGCAGCTGCGGGCGGTCCCGGACAACGGGATCGGCTACGGCCTGCTGCGCCATCTCAACCCGGACACCGCCGCCGAGCTGGCCACGGGCCGGGAACCGCAGATCGGCTTCAACTACCTCGGCCGGGCGGCCGGCGCGGGCATCCCCGAGGAACTGCGCGGCCTGGGCTGGACACCGGACACCACCCGCCCCGACCTGATCGCCGCACCGGACGCGGACATGCCGGTGCTGTCGGCGCTGGAGATCAACGCGGTGGCCGCCGGCACCCCCCAAGGCGAGGAGCTGACCGCCTACTTCGGGTTCCCGACCGGTGTGCTCTCCCGCGAGGATGTCACCGAGCTGGCCGGGCTGTGGGTCGAGGCGCTGACCGCCCTGGCCCGGCACGCCGCGACCCCCGAGGCGGGCGGGCTGACCCCGACGGACGCGCTCCTGGCCGATGTGCGCCAGCGGGAGATCGACACCTGGGAGGAGCGGTATGGCCACCTGGCCGAGGTGTGGCCGGTCACCCCGGCGCAGTCCGGCATCGTCTTCCATTCGATGCTGGCCGGATCCTCGTTCGACAGCTACCACGTGCAGCTGGTGTTCCATCTCGCCGGTGACGTCGACCCGGAGCGGATGCGCCGCGCCGGGCAGGCGCTGCTGGGGCGCTACGCCAACCTCCGTGCGGCCTTCGTCAACCGGGCCGACGGCGATCTCGTGCAGGTGGTGCCGGCCGGGGAGGTGACCCTGCCGTGGCAGCACCTCGATCTGACCGGGTACGACGAGGCGGAGCGCACCGAGCGGTTCGAGCGTTTCCTCGCCGAGGACCGGGTCGCCCACTTCGACGTGGGCAGCCCGCCGCTGATGCGGCTCTCGCTCCTGGTCCTCGAGTCCGGCAAGGCCGAACTCGTGATGACCGCCCACCACGCGCTGTACGACGGCTGGTCCACGCCCCTGCTGCTGCGGGATCTGCTGCAGCTCTACGCCTCCCACGGCGACGTGGCCGGTCTGCCCGGCACGAGGAGCTTCGGTGAGTTCCTGGCCTGGCGCGCGAAGCAGGACCAGGGCGAGGCGGCACGGGCCTGGGCCGCCGAGCTCGCCGGCGTCGAGGAGCCGACCCTGCTCGCTCCCGGGGCCGCGGAAGGCGACGGCCTCGACCAGATCGAGGTCGCGCTCCCGTCCGATGTGTCCGGCGGACTCGACCGGCGCGCGGCCGAGGCGGGTGTCACCATCAACACCCTGGTGCAGGGGGCCTGGGCGCTGCTGCTCGGCCAGCTCACCGGCCGCCGGGACGTCGTGTTCGGCGCCACCGTCTCCGGGCGCCCGCCCGCCGTGACGGGCGTCGAGTCCATGGTCGGGATGTTCATCAACACCCTTCCGGTGCGGGTCGAGTACGCGCCCGGCGACACCGTCGCCGAGGTGCTCACCCGGCTGCAGAGCCGGCAGGCCGGCCTCGTGGACTACCACCACGTCGGGCTCACCGAGATCCATCAGTCCGTCGGCCTGCCGTCCCTCTTCGACACGCTGGTCGTCTTCGAGTCGTATCCGGTCGACCGGGAGGCCCTCGACGCCACCGCCGACGACCCGGACGGGATCGCCGTTACGGGCCTGCGCCCGACCAACGGCACCCACTACCCGCTGGCGCTGATGGCGGCGGCCGACCCGCACCTCCAGCTCCTCCTGCAGTACTCGCCCGATGTCTTCGACCGGGACACGGTCAAGGAGTTCGAGGCCCGCTTCGTACGCATCCTGCGGCAGCTCGCGGACACCCCCGGGCTGCGGGTCGCGCAGGTCGACACGCTGGAGACGGCCGAACTCGACCGGCTGCTCGGCGAGTTCAACGACACGGTCGTCCCCACCCCCGACGTCACGGTCCACGGACTGGTCGAGGCGCAGGCGGCGCGGACGCCGGGCGAGGTCGCCTTGGTCGCCGGGGGCCAGTCGCTCACGTACCGCGAGCTGAACGCCCGGGCCGACAGCCTGGCGCGCGAGCTGGCCGGACGCGGGGTGCGCCCGGAGACCGTGGTCGCGGTGTCGCTGCCGCGCTCGGCGGACCTGGTGGTCGCCCTGCTCGCGGTGCTGAAAGCGGGCGGCGCGTATCTGCCCGTCGACCCGAAGTACCCCGGCCACCGCCTGGAAGCCATCCTCGAGGACGCCCGGCCGCACCTCGTCCTGACGGACTCCGATACCGTCGCGGCACTGCCGGAGCACGGCGGGCCTGAGGTCCTCCTCGACGCGCTCGTCCTGTCCGGGGACGAAGCGCGCCCCGGACTGGCGCTCCCTGCCGAGCAGTTGGCGTACGTGATGTACACCTCCGGCTCCACGGGCAAGCCCAAGGGAGTCGCGATCACCCACGGGAACGTGGTCAACGGCGTGCTGCGGCTGGCCTCCCGCGTGGGCATGGAGCCGGGCAAGCGGCTCCTCGCGGGCACCTCGGTCAACTTCGACGTCTCGGTGTTCGAGATCTTCACGACCCTCGCCACCGGCGGCGTCGTCGAACTGGTCCAGGACGTCATGGCGTTGAGCGAGCGGGACGGCTGGAGCGGCAGCGTCATCTCCACCGTGCCGTCCGCCTTCGCCGAGCTCGTCGACGAGCTCTCCGGCCGTATAAGCGTCGAGACGGTCGTCTTCGCCGGCGAGCCGCTGCCCGCGGCGCTCGTCGAGAAGACGCGGAACGCCTTCCCCGGGGTACGGGTCGTCAACGCCTACGGGCAGAGCGAGTCGTTCTACGCCGCCACCTGCACCGTCTCCGGCGACACGGCGGACTGGGTGGGCAGCACGCCGGTGGGCACCCCGCTCGGCAACATGCGGGTCTACGTCCTCGGCCCCGGCCTGGCTCCGGCGCCGCCGGGCGCGGTCGGCGAGCTGTACGTCGGCGGGAACGTGAGCCGCGGCTACCACGGCCGCGCCGACCTGACCGCCGAGCGCTATCTCCCCGACCCCTTCGGCCCGGCCGGTGCCCGCATGTACCGCACCGGTGACCTGGCCCGCTGGAACGCCGAGGGCCTGCTGGAGTACGTTGGCCGTGGCGACGCGCAGCTCAAGCTGCGGGGCTTCCGGATCGAACCCGCCGAGGTCGAGTCCGCGCTCGTCGCGCACCCGGAGGTCGCGCAGGCCGTCGTCGTCGGCCGCGAAGGCCCCAGCGGCAGCACGGGCAAGCAGCTGGTCGCGTACGTCGTGCCCGAAGCCCTCGCGGACGGCGGGACGACCGATGACCAGTCGAGTCTGCTGAAGAAGGAGCTGCACGAGTTCGCCTGGGAGCGGCTGCCGGACTTCATGGTGCCGTCCGTCTTCATGGTCCTCGACCGGCTGCCGCTGGCTCCGAACGGCAAGCTGGACCGGGCCGCGCTGCCCGAGCCGGAGTACGCCGGCGCCGAGTACCGGGCGCCGCGGACCCCGCGCGAGGAGGCGCTGGCCGCGCTGTTCGCCGAGGTGCTCGGTCTGGAGCGGGTCGGCATCGACGACAGCTTCTTCGAGTTCGGCGGGCACTCCCTGCTCGCCACGAGGCTGATCGGCCGGGCCCGCGCGGAGATCGGGATCGAGATCCCCATCCGGAAGATCTTCGACCTGCCGACGGTGGCCGCGCTCGCCGAGTGGTCGGAGGAGTCGGCCGCTCCCCGCCGCCCCGGTCTGCGGAGGATGTTCGCGGAGGAGTGAGGCGCCGAGCACGAAGAAGCCCCGCTCGCCGGATGGCGAGCGGGGCTTCTTCGTGCTCTCGGTCAGGCGGTTCCGTTCGGCTCCTCGACGAGCTCGCGGCCGGTGAGGAGCTCGCTCAGCTCGGCCGCGGTCGGGTACACGTACAGCTCCCGGAGCGTCACCGGCGGCAGCCCGGCCCGGCGCAGCGCACCGGACAGGCGCACCGCGAGCAGCGAGGTGCCGCCGGAGACGAAGAAGTCGTCATGCGGGCCGACATGCTTGCCGAGGACCTCGCGCCACACCCGCAGCACCGGGTCGTCGGCCGGCTGTGCGGCCTCGGGAGCCTCGGCGGCCGGGGTGTCAGGGGTGACCGGCTTGAGCCTGCTCACGTCCACCTTGCCGTTGACGGTCAGCGGCAGTTCGGAGAGCAGCGTGAACGTCGCCGGCACCATGTAGTCCGGCAGGAAGCGCGCCGCCCGCTGCCTGATGTCCTCCACGGACACGGCCTCGTGCTTCGGCACCAGATACGCCTCCAGGTGGACGTCGGCCGCGTCGCCGTCGTGGTCGTTGAGGACCACGGCGGCGGCGGTGACGTTCTGGTCCTCCAGCAGGACCGAGCGGATCTCGCCGAGTTCGATGCGGAAGCCGCGCACCTTGACCTGGCCGTCGATCCGGCCGAGGTGGTCCAGGCGCCCGTCCGGGCGCAGCCTGCCCAGGTCGCCGCTGCGGTAGACCCGCTCCCCGGTGACCGGGTCGGACACGAACCTTTCGGCGGTCAGCTCCTCCTGGTTCAGGTAATGGCTGGCCACGCCCGCGCCGCCGACGTAGATCTCGCCGGGCACGCCGAACGGCTGCACCCGGCCCTCCGTATCCCGCACGGACAGCGACCAGCCCGGCAGGGCCCGGCCGACCGAACGGGACCTGGCGCTGACGTCCTGCGGTGTGAGCGTCTGGCTGGTGACGTGCACGGTGGTCTCGGTGATGCCGAACATGTTGACCATCCGGCACCGGGTGTGCGGATGCCTGCGGAACCAGTCCTGCAGGGACCGTACGTCCAGTGGCTCACCGCCGAAGACCACCAGACGCAGCGCGAGATCGGCGGAGCGCTCCGCGTCGACCTCCTTGAGCGTGGCGAACGCGGACGGGGTCTGGTTCAGGATGGTCACCCGGTGCCGCACCAGGAGGTCGTGGAAGTCCTCAGGGACGCGCGAGACGAAGTACGGCACGACGACCAGGTGCCCGCCGGTCAGCAGCGCGCCCCAGATCTCCCAGACCGAGAAGTCGAACGCGCTGGAGTGGAAGAGCGTCCACGTGTCGGCCGGTCCGAGCCCGAAGTCGTCGGCGGTCGCCGCGAGCAGCGCGCCGACGTTCCGGTGCGGCACCGCGACGCCCTTGGGCCGTCCGGTGGAGCCGGACGTGTAGATCACGTAGGCGATGGCGTCCGCGCTGACGTTCAGGTCCGCGACCGGCTCACCGGCGGCCCGCGACAGCTCGCTCGCCTGCAGCACGGTCACCCCGTCCACCGCGGGGAAGTCCGCCCTGGAGGAGAGCACCAGCCGGGCGCCGGCGTCGGTCACCATGTGGACGATCCGTTCCGCCGGATAGGCGACGTCCATCGGCACATAGGTGGCGCCGGCCTTGAGCACGCCGAGCAGCGTGATCACCAGGTCGGCGTCACGGTCGAGGCACACGCCGACCCGGTCCGCCGGGGTCACCCCGTAGCCGCGCAGCGCGGCGGCCACCGCGTCGGAACGGGCGTCCAACTCGCCGTACGTCAGCGTGCGGTCGGGATCGGACAGCGCGGTGGCGCCCGGCTGGGCGGCGACCACCTTGCGGAACAGTTCGTGGATGGGCGCGACCGCCGTATCGCCCCGGGCCGGGGTGCGCCCGGCGGCGACGATGGCGGCGGCTTCCGCGGTGTCCAGCAGCTCGATGTCACCGACCCGGGCGTCGGCCGGAGCCTGTGCGAGCGCCGCCACGAGGCGGTCGATGTGCCCGGCGAACTGCCGGGCGATCTCCGGGGCCAGCACACCCTCGTCGTAATGCAGGGCACCGCTCAGGGTGCCGTCCGCGTGCCGCTGCCAAGCCAGCGTCACCGGGAAGACCGGCTCGAGGACGGGCCGGTAGACCTCACCGGTGCGGCCCTCGGTCAGCAGGACCCCGACCGCGGACAGGCCGGACAGCGGCTCGCCGCCCGCGGCGCCGGCGTGTGCCGAGGCGTCGAGCAGGTCGGCGACGCGGGTCGCGTCCGCGACCGGGAGGGCGACCGACCGTTGCGTGTCCGCCGCCGCCAGGTCCCCGGTGATCAGCGTGAACCCGGCGCGCTCCGTCTGGCCGTATCGGGCCAGCACGACCGCGGCGGCCGCCACCGGCACCGCCGCTGCCGCGTCGTCCGCTACCGCGGTGGCGGTCAGCTCGACGGTGCCGGTCCGGCCCTTCTGGTCCGCGGCCCCGAGGCCCCACGGCAGCTCGGGCGGACCGCCCTGGAGGCTGCCGCCGGCCACCGGCTCCGGCAGTGTTACGGGATGCGCCGGGTCCGCCAGCGCCGTGGCCAGCTGGTCCAGGGCGCGCCGGTCCACGGCCCTGCGGTGTGCCACCAGCACCAGGTCGGCCGCGCCGTCGGCGTAGCCGAGGACGACGGCGCGCACGATGACCGGGGAGCCGTTGACCGCGCGGCCGGCCTCCCGGGTGCGGCGCCGGTGCGCGGCCGTGTGCTCCGCGCCGACGTCCAGTGCCTCGTCGAACAGCTGCATATCGCCGAGGACCGGGTGCCGTTCCGTCAGGGCGGTCAGGTTCGCGCGCACCGTCTCCGCGTCGGTCCCCGCGGGCAGCCGTCTGATCAGGCTGTGGCAGGAACGCGCTGGGTGAGCGTCGAACTCGGCGTGGGCGAAGAGCCGGCCGCTCGGATGATCGGCCGCGGGGGCCTCCGGGGCCGCTTCGCTGGAGACGGACATACTCACTCCTTTTGGTGAGGCCGGGAGAAGGGTCAGCGGGCGGAGAAGCCAGCATCCACGGGGACCACCGTGCCGGTGACCTTGCGGGAGTCGTCGCCCGCGAGCCAGATCGCGGCACCGGCGACGTCGGCCGGGTCGACCAGCGAATCGGTCGCCACCGACTCCAGATAGACGGCTTCCTGCTCCTCGTAGCTGATGCCGAGGGCGTCGGCGACGACCGAGGTCATCTGGCCGTCCACGGCCGGGTCGTCCCGCACCGGCCCCGGGCACAGCGCGTTGACCCGGATGTTCAGGGGCGCGTAGTCCAGCGCGGCGGCCTTGGTCAGGCCGATCAGACCGTGCTTGGAGGCGCAGTATCCGGCGAAGTGCCGGTAGCCGACGAGGCCGGCCGTCGACGCTACGTTGACGATGCTGCCCGACCGCTGGGAGACCATGACCGGCGCGACCGCCGTGATCACGTGCCAGGCCCCGGTGAGGTTCACGTCCAGGATGGCGTGCCACTCCTCGTCGGTGAAGTCGTGCGCGAACTTCCCCGACGGGGCGCCCACTCCGGCGTTGTTGATCAGGGCGTCGATCTGCCCGAACCGGTCCGCCGCGGCCGTGATGGCCGAGGACACGGCGGACCGCGAGCGCACGTCCGCCGTGGCGACGAGCACGGAGGCGCCGTTCTTGCGGCACTGCTGCGCGGTCTGCTCCAACTGGTCCGCGGAACCCAGGGCGTAGGGGATTTCCGGAAGGTCACCGGCGATGTCGATGAGCACGACGTCCGCGCCTTCCTCGGCGGCCCGCACGGCGCAGGCGCGGCCAATTCCCCTGGCCGCACCTGTGATGACGATGGTCTTCTCATGCAGTGCCATGGGGGAGCCCTCCGGACTCGACGCGGTCGGCGCCGATGGTCTTCGAGATCAGTTCGAGCAACGGCTTGGCGTCATCCGCCGGATACATATGTCCCCCGGACAATTCGACCAGGGAGAAGTCCGCGGTGGTCACGTCCTGCCACTTGGCGACTTCTTCGCGGGTGACGAACGAGTCGTCGTCCGCGTAAACCGCGGTCATCGGGACGTCGAGCGGGGCGCCATCGCGCGGCCGGTAGCCTTCGTCCATCGCGTAATCCGCGCGCAGGGTCGGTATCAGCAGCTCGCGTATCTCCGGTACGTCATACGCGGCATACTGTCGCCCGGTGGTTTTCTCGACGTGCTCGAGGAATTCGTCGTCGGTCATTCCGGACACGTCGCTGACCGGTCCCGCTGACGGCGGGCGCGCCGCGCTGACGAATAGGTGAACCACCTCGGTACGCGCGGTTTCGGTGATGCGCCGGGTGAGCTCGTAGGCGAGTGCCGCGCCGAGGAAACAGTGCCCGAACAGCGCGACCGGGCCGGTCCCCGCCGCCGCCAGCGCGGCCGGAAGCAGCCCGTCCGCGGCGGCGTGCAGGTCCCGGTACGGCTCGTCGTCCAACAGGCGTTCACGGCCAGGCAATTGGAGCGGTGCGGCCACCACCCCGCTCAGACCCTTCCCGATCACGTTCCACGGGCGGAAGAAATTCGCTCCGCCGCCGGCGAACGGAAGGCACAGCAGCGGCACCCCGCCGCGCTGCGAAGTCGGCTGGTTAGTCACTGCATTTCCTCCAGGCGGAAGCTATTGCTGCGGTCATCGCTGGGCGAAGGAGTTCGAGGTGACTGGATAAACCCGAGTTCGGGCTGGCCATGATGGCACAGTACGTCAGTTGGGCACAGGCCGTACGGACCCGGTGAGGGCTCGCGACGCTGCCGACCTTGCCGCGCTGGTGGTAGGGATTCTACGGTGGACAGCATTCCAGGGTGACTGCGGATGCCGGGTGTCCTGTCGACAGGACAGCGGCAATCCATGAACCCTTGTCAGGCCCTGGCGATTACCGATTCCGAGATACTCCCCGGCCTGCGCATGATGCTCGTAGAGGAGTAAGTGGCAATGATTCCCCTGTCCTACGCGCAACGCCGTATGTGGTTTCTGCACCGGATGGAAGGCGAGTCGGAGAACTGGAACATGCCGGCCGCCTTCCGGCTGACCGGATCCCTGGACCGGGCCGCGCTGGCCGCGGCGATCCGCGACGTCGTCGACCGTCACGAGGTCCTGCGCACCGTCTACGTGACGAACGACGACGGCGAGCTCCACCAGCGGATTCTTCCGACCGCGGATGCGGCGCCGGAGGTGCCGGTGGTCGAGGTGCCGCCCGACGACCTGTCCGGCGCGGTCGAGGAGGCCATGACGGCCCGCTTCGACCTGGCGGCCGACATCCCGGTGCGGGTACGCCTGTTCCGCTGCTCACCCCAGGAACACGTCCTGGTCCTGGTCGTGCACCACATCGCCGCGGACGGTTCCTCGTTCGCGCCGCTGATACGGGACCTGGCCGAGGCGTACACCGCCCGCCGGGACGGCGCGGCTCCGCAGTGGGAGCCGCTGCCGGTGCAGTACAAGGACTACACGGTGTGGCACCGCGAGCTGCTCGGTGACGTCGCGGACCCGGCGAGTCTCGCCGCCAAGCAGATCGCGTACTGGCGCGGGGAGTTGGCCGGAGTACCGCAGCCGCTGAACCTGCCGGTGGACCGCCCGCGGCCCGCGGAAGCGAGCGGACGCGGCGCCGTGGTCGACCTCGTCGTGGGTCCCGAGGTGGGGGCCGGGCTGCAGAAGCTGGCCGATGAGCGCGGCGTGACCCTGTCGATGGCGCTGCACGCGGCGCTCGCGGTGCTGCTGTGCCGGATCGGCGGCGGCGAGGACGTGACGATCGGCAGCTCGATCGCCGGGCGGACCGACGAGGCGCTGGCCGATCTGGTCGGGTTCTTCGTCAACACCCAGGTGCTGCGGGTGGACCTTGCCGGCGACCCGCGGTTCACCGAGCTGCTCGCCCAGGTGCGGAACAAGTCGCTGGCCGCCTACGAGCACCAGGACGTCCCGTTCGACATGACGGTCGAGGCGATCAATCCCGTCCGCTCCGCGGCGTACAACCCGCTGTTCCAGGTGATGCTCGGCCTGCAGAACTACGAGAGGTCGCAGCTCGAACTCCCCGGGCTCACGCTGGAGGTCGAGCAGGGCACCAAGTCGACCGCCAAGGTCGACCTGTTCTTCAACCTGGTCGCGGACGACGCGGGGGCGCTGCGCGGCGACATCTCGTACGCGGTCGACCTCTTCGACCGGGAGACGGTCGAGGCCGTCGGCACCCGGTTCGTGCGGGTGCTGGAGCAGGTGGTCGCCGATCCGGGCGTGCGCGTCGCAGACGTCGACGTGCTGAGTGCGGGGGAGCGGCAGCGGCTGGTGGTGGAGATGAACGACACCGCCGAGCCGACCCTCGATGACGGGCTGGTCGCGGCGGTGCGCAGGCACGTAGCGGCGACTCCGGAGGCGCTCGCCGTCATCGGCGAGGACGAGTCGCTCAGCTACCGGGAGCTGGACGCGCGGTCGAGCCGGCTGGCGCACTGGCTGGTCGACCGCGGGGTACGGGCGGAGTCGCGGGTCGCCGTATGCCTGCCGCGGACGGTGCACCTGGTGGTGGCGCTGCTGGCGGTGCTGAAGGCCGGCGGGGCCTCCGTCCCGATCGATCCCGACGATCCGCGGTCCCGGATCGACCGCATCCTCGAGCACGCGGATCCGGTGCTCGTCCTCGACGCCGACGCGCCGGCCGGCGCGGACTGCGCGGGCTACCCGGACGCGGCACCGGAGGTGGCCGTCCGGCCCGATAACACCCAGTACGTGACCTATCTGCCGGGTCCGGCAGGGGAGTTGGAGGGGGTGGAGACCCCGCGCGGCGCGGTCGCGAACTCCCTGGCCACGACGGAGCGCCGGTTCCCGCTCTCGGCCGCCGAGCGGATGCTGTTCAGCACGAGCGTGGCGCTCGGCATGGCGCACACCGAGCTGTACCTCCCGCTCGTCTGCGGCGCGGCCGTGGTGCTTGCGGCGAAGGACACCGTCGCCGACGCGTCGGCCGTCGCGGAGCTGATGCGCCGCCACGAGGTCACCGCGGTGCAGGCCACGCCCGCCTTCTGGCAGCGGCTCCTGATGCACGAGCCGCACGCCGCGAACGGGCTGCGGATCATCATCAGCGGGGAGGTCGTGCCGGAACGGCAGGCCAGGCTCCTGGCGAAGCAGGCCGCCGAGGTCTTCCATGTGTACGGCCCGGCGGAGATGACGACCTGGTGCACCGGAGCCCGCGTGAAGGTGGGGGCCGGGGTGCCGATCGGGGTGCCGGCCGGGAACACCCGGGCGTACGTGCTCGACGCCCGGCTGCGCCCCGTTCCCCGCGGCGTGCCGGGCGAGTTGTACGTCGCCGGTGCCGGGATGGCCCGCGGCTACCGGAGCCGGCCTGAGCTGACCGCGGAGCGGTTGGTGGCGTGCCCTTACGGTCCTGCCGGCGCCCGGATGTACCGCACCGGGGACCTGGTGCGCTGGGACAGCAACGAGCAGCTGGAGTACCTCGGGCGCACCGATCGCCAGGTGCAGATCCAGGGCTTCCGGGTCGAGCCGGCGGAGATCGAGCGGGTGCTGGCCGGGCATCCCGGTGTGGCGCGGGCGGCGGTCGTGCCGCGGGAGAACCAGGACGGCGGCAAGCGCCTCGTGGGCTATGTGGTGCCCGAGCCCGATGTGGCGGAGACCGAGGACGGTGTCCAGGCGCTGCTCGCCGAGCTGCCCGCGTACCTGCGTGAGCGCCTCGCCGACCACCTGGTGCCTTCCGCGCTGATTCCGCTTCCGGAGATCCCGCTCACCCCGGACGGAAGGCCCGACCCCGGCGCGCTGCCGTCCGGGGACACGGACACCGCGGACAGCCGTGGGCCGCGCAACTCCCACGAAGAGAAGTTGTGCGCCCTGTTCAGCGAGTTGCTCGGCGTCGAGAGCGTCGGCGTCGACGACGACTTCTTCGAACTCGGCGGACACTCGCTCCTGGCCACCCGGCTCAGCGCCCGTATCCGCAGCGAGTTCGACCTCGACGTGCCCCTCAGAGCGATCATCAAGTACCCCACGGTGGCCGAGCTGGCCGCCCTGCTGATCATCGGCACGCCCGGGGAGGTCTCCGACCCGTTCGCCGTCGTGCTGCCCCTCAACAGCGATCCCGGTACGGGAAAGCTCCCGCTGTGGTTCCTCCACGGCGGCGGCGGGCTGGGCTGGGCGTTCTTCAGCTTCGCGCTGCATGTGCAGGACCGGCCGGCCTACTCCCTGCAGTCCCGCGGCTGGAACGGCGTGGACAAGCTGACCGGGTCGGTGGAGGAGATGGTCGAGGACTACGTCGACGAGATGGTGAAGATCCAGCCGGAAGGCCCCTTCCAGCTGGTCGGCTGGTCCTACGGCGGCACCGTCGTGCACGCCGTCGCGGAGGCGATCGACCGGCGCGGGCGCGAGATCGCCTTCGTGGCCATCCTGGACTCCCAGCCGGGCGGGAAATACTTCGAGGCGCTGCACGCCGAGCGGACGCCGGCGGTCTACCGCGAAGAAGTCAGAAAAACCTTCGGCCAGTACTTCGGCACCGAGAACCGGCAGTATCTCGTGGACAGCATGGCGAGGATTCTGGCCAACAACGTGGCCATCATGTCGAAATTCGAACCGCCGGTGTACCGCGGTGATGTGCTGTTCTTCAACGCGACGCTCGAGGAGAACTCGTACGCGCATCTGTGGCGGCCGTACGTCCTCGGTTCCATCGAGATACACGACGTGCGTTCCGTGCATACCGAAATGCATATGCCCGGGCCCGCGGCCGAGGTCATGGAGATCATCAACAGCAAGATGGTGGATGGGGTTGGTCGGGGTGAATAAAGCACCCGGCAGGTCCGCGGAACAAGGCGAGCGGACCACGCTGTTGTGCGTGCCGTTCGCGGGAGCCGGCGGTTCGTTCTTCCACCCGTGGCGGGCGCTGTCCGCCGGCCGGTGGCGCGTGGTGGCCTTCGAGCCGCCCGGCAGGGAGCGGCGGATGCTGGATACGCCGTACCGGAATGTCGTCGAGGCGGCCAAGAACGAGGTCGACGATCTCGCCGCGACCCTCGGCGAAGGCGCGCGGGTCGTGGTGTTCGGGCACAGCCTGGGAGCGGTGCTCGCGTACGAGTTCGTGCATCTGCTGAGCACGCGTGATGTGCACGTCCAGCAGCTGGTCGTCAGTGGGTCGCCGGGTCCGTGGACCCAGCGCGAGCGACGGGCGACGGGGCTGCCGGACGAGGAGTTCTTCGCCCGGGTCGAGGAGTTCGCCGGATTCCGGCACGAGGCTCTCGATCACCCCGAGATGCGTGAGCTGATCCTCCCCGTGCTGCGGGCCGACTGCGAAATGCACGAGAACTATGTGCCGAGCACCGACGAACCGGTGCGGGTGCCGATCTGCTCGCTGCGCGGTGCCTCCGACGGCCTGGTCACCGCCGCGGAGGCGCAGCAATGGCGGGACGCGACCACGGACGAATTCAGCTATACGGAGCTCCCCGGCGACCACATGTACCTGACCGACAGCGGCCGGGAGGTGCTGGACGTGATCGATGCCCTGCAGGAAAGGCACTCGTGATTACCCACATCGTTCTCTTCAAGCTCAAGAACGGAATCGAGCGCTCCGCTCCCGATGTCGTCGAGGCCGAGAAGTTCGCCAGGGCGGTCGGCAGCAATGTTCCGGAACTCATCGACTGGCGAGTGGGCTGGAACACGATCGACCGTGACATCTCCTACGACTTCGCCGTGATCGGAGTGCTGCCGGATCTCGCCGCGCTGGAGGCGTATCAGGCGAATACGTACCACCAGCAGTCCGTGCAGAAGTGGCGAGCGATATCCGACTGGGTGGTCGCCGACCTGGAAGACATGTGAGGGAGGCCTCGTGTTCACACGATACGACCCGGAATCTGCGGCGCTCACCGACGAACTGCGCGAACGGTTCGACGAGTTCGGTGAGGGCAAGTGGACGGCCGCCGAGCTCGAGAACCATCAGACCGGCAAGCTGCGCGAGGTGCTTGCCTACGTACGCGCCAACTCCCCCTTCTATCGCGAGAAGTTGAGGGACATACCGGACAGTGTGCTGGCCGGACTGCGGGTGGGGGATATCCGGAATCTTCCCTTCACCACCAAGCAGGACCTGCAGCAGGCCCAGTTCGACGTGCTCTCGCTCCCCGTCTCCGACGCCTGGACCGTCTACGAGACCACCGGCACCACCGGGAACCCCACCCCGTGCCCCCGTACCAACGGGGACAGCATCCACAACAACACCGTGCTCACCGCCTATTACCGGGACATCTTCGCGCGGCACGGAAACCGCCAGGTCATCGGCATCTCCGGCCCCACCGAGCTGCACGCCACCGGGGACACGTTCGGCGACGTCTGCCGCAACCTGGGGCACACGGTGGCCAAGATGTGGCCGCACTCGCCGGTGATCGGCTTCGACCGCGCCCTCGAGGTGATGCGGCTGCTGCCGGTGACCGGGTTGTTCTGCACCCCGGGCATGGCCCTGCGGCTGGCCCAGAAGGCGGTCGAGGCGGGGCTCGACCCGCGGCGGGACTTCTCGCTCGACCTGATCATGCTCACCGGCGAGCTGCTGTCGCCCAGCCTCCGCGACAACATCGGCACGGTCTGGGGAGCGGACGCGCACAACTGCCTCTACGCCTCCCAGGAGGCCTCCGTCCTCGCGGCAGCCACCTCCGACGGCACGCTCCGCACCGCACCGCTGATCAACCACTACGAGGTGATCGACCCCGGCACCGGCGAGCCCGCGGCGCCCGGCCCCGACGGGGTGCGCTCCGGCGAACTCGTCGTCACGAACCTCTACACCGGCGCGAAGCCGCTCGTCCGCTACCGCACCGGGGACCTGGTGCGGATGTCGGAGCCCGGGCCCGGCGCCGCGGTGCCGGCACCCGCGCTGGAGCCCATCGGCCGGGTCCGCGACCGGCTCGAGATCAACGGGCATGTCGTGGGCGGCTACGACCTGGAGAACCTGCTGCTGCGCCGCTTCCGCGGCTATCTCGACTACCAGATCACCGTGACCCGCGACGATACGGGCACGGACCTGCTCACCCTGACCCTGAACACCGACCTGTACCGGCAGGGCGGGACGGACACCCAACGGGCCGTGGCGGACTGCCGCGAGGAGCTGGACACCGCGCTGAGCGTGGCCTTCGGCGACCCCGGCCCCATCACCAGCACCGGCGCCATGGTGAGCTGGAAGGCGGCCCGCGTGGTGGACCGCCGCGACCCGCGCGCCACCACCTCGACCGAGTCCCGCTCGGCCGAACGGATCGCCGCGGCGAGGGCATGATGGCCGGCCCGTTCCCCTCCGCCCCACCGCGGCCGGCGCAGCTCGGGCTCGGCGCCTGGGCGTACGACCGCGGGGAGTTCGTACCGGCGCAGGCTCCCCGGCTGCCGCTCTCCACCCAGGGCCTGCACTACGGGACCGGGGTGTTCGAGGGCATCCGCGCCTACCGCTCGGACGGCGGGCACCAGCTGTTCCGGGCGCACGAGCACTACGCGCGCATGCTGCGCGCCTGCCGGATGCTGCGGATCACGGGAATCCCGGCGACGACACCGGAACTCATCGACATCACCGTCGAGCTGCTGCGGAGGAACGCGCACGACGGCGACGTCTATGTGCGTCCGCTGGCGCACAAGCTCTCCCTGCTGCCGGACACTCCGCCCGGGGTCTCACTGGCCGGGGTGTCCGACGCGCTGTCCATCACCACGTTCGGGTATCCGACGGCCGGCGGCGTCAAGGAGGTGCGCTGCGCCCTCAGCGCGTGGCGGCGCCCGCCCCGCGACGCGCTGCCCGTCCAGGCGAAGATCACCGGTGGCTATGTGACCAGCGCCCTCGCCTGCGACGAGGCGCGGGCGGCCGGATACGACGACGCCATCCTCCTGGACCGGTCCGGCAACGTCGCCGAAGCGACCACCGCGAACGTCTTCGCGGTCCGGGACGGCGGCCTCGTGACCCCGCCGGACGCGGGCGACCTGCTGGCCGGCATCACCAGGGACACGGTGATCACCCTGTGCCGGGAGGCCGGCATGACGGTCCGGGAGAACCCCCTCAGCCCCGCCGACCTCTACACCGCCGACGAGGTGTTCCTCACCTCGACCGCCAAGGAAGTGGCCGCTGTGGTCGCCCTGTCCGGCCGGGACATCGGAAGCGGCACCGCAGGACCCGTCGCGGCCCGGGTGGCCGCGCTGTACCGCACGGCCACGACGGCTCCGGACGCTCAGGACGCTCACGACGCTCAGGACCGAGCCGGGGGCGCGGGTCATCCGGAGTGGCTGACCCCCGTTCAGCCCGCGTCCCGGCGTGCCCACCTCCCCGGTCAACACCCCCGCCAAGCGAAGGAAGATACGGATGACGCTGCCTAACTTCATCTCTCTCCTGCGCCCTGGCTCCGATCGCCCCGCGGTCGTCGGCACGCTCGGCCCGCCGGGCACGAGCAGCGAGGTCGCGGCGAAGCGGTACGCCCTGCAGATGGCCGGGTGGGAGGAGCCGTCCGCCGCCGTCCGGCTGTTCGACACGTACGAGCGGGCGGGCGAGGCGCTGCACGCCAGCGAGGTGAGCCACATCGTCGTGGCCAACGCCTACCGGGAGATCAACCCGTTCTACATGGACCCGGAGGTCGAGCTGGCCGGGGTGTTCGTGATGGACACCCCGCTGTACGGCATCGCCAAGCTCCGCGGGGGCGGGCCGGTGCCGGATTCGCCGACCATCGCGAGCCACCCCGCGCCCGAGCCGATCATCGCGCAGCTCCTTCCGGACCGCCATGTGACGTACAAGGTGCTGCACCAGGACTCCACCAGCACCGCCGCCTACGCCGTCGTCGACGGCATCGCCGATCTCGCGCTGACCACGGTGCCGGCCGCGCAGCTGCACGGCCTGGAGTTCATCTCCGGGACCCGGCCCATCCGCATGGTCTGGTCGGTGTTCACCAGAGCGACGCAGTTCGGCAGAGCGGCGCACGCCCACGACAAGGAGGCGAAGTTGTGCTCCTGATGACCGGAGACCAGGTACGCGAGGCCTTTCCCGTCGCCGAGGCGCACCGGGTGGTGGCCGAGGTCATGCGCCGGTTCAGCGCAGGAGACGTCGTCCAGCCGGTGCGTACCGTGCTCGGATCCGGCCGGGACGCCTCGCTGTTCGCCGCCATGCCGTGCCATGTCGCCGGTGAGTCCGATGCCGGCTACGGCCTGAAGGCGGTGCTGCACGCGCCCGGCAACAGCGCCCGCGGCCTGCCGACGCACGTGGGCATGGTGGTGGTGTTCGACCCCGAGACCGCCCAGCCGCTGGCCATGATCAACGGTGCGGCCGTGACCGCGCTGCGCACGGCCGCGGCGTCCGCCGTGGCGACCGAGGCGCTGGCCGCCCCGGGGGCCGGCGACCTGGCCCTGATCGGTGCGGGCACCCAGGCGCGCAGCCATCTGCTCGCGCTGCGGGACATCCGGCCGCCGCGCCGGGTGCGGCTGTGGAACCGGGGCCGCCCGCGGGCCGAGGAGTTCGTGGCGTGGGCACGCGCGAAGGCCGGCCTCGACGTCGAGGTGGCGGACACGCCGGCCGACGCCCTGCGCGGCGCCGACCTGGTGTGCACGACGGTCGACACGGTCGAACCCGTCGTAACGGCAGCGGACTTGGCGGACGGCGTGCACATCAACGCCGTCGGCTCCTCCGTCCCGGGCAAGCGCGAACTCGACGCCGCCGCGGTGGCCTCCTGCTCGGTCTTCGTGGACAGCAGAGAAGGCGCCCTGCGCGAGTCCTCCGAGATCGCGTCGCCCGTAGAGGAGGGCCTGGTGCCCGAGGACCGGCCGCTGCCCGAGCTCGGCGAGGTGCTGCTGGGCAAGCACCCCGGCCGTACGTCACCGGCCGAGCGCACGCTCTACAAGTCGCTCGGCATGGCGGCGCAGGACGTTGCCTCCGGATTCGCCGTCGTCCGTGCCGCGCGGCGCCTCGGCATCGGCACCGAGGTCGACTTCGCCTGCTGAGACCCCCCACAGGAAAGGACACGCATGACCGCACTACTGATCGGCAATGTCGGAGTCATCGGAGACGAACGGCAGATGGCGGAGTACCGCGCGAAGGTGCTGCAGACGCTGCGGCTCTACGGGGGCGGTTTCATGATCCGCGGCGGCGAATCCGAGGCGCTGGAGGGCGACTGGCACCCGGAGCACCTGTCGGTGATGGAGTTCCCGAAGGCCGCGGACGCCCGCCGCTGGTACGACTCGCCGGAGTACCGGGCCATCGTCCCGCTCCGTGCGGGCACGCACATGGACCTGATCCTGGTCGAGGGCGAGGGCGCATGACGCGCCCGTACCGCCGATGGCGCTCCTTCGCCCAGGTCGACGTCTTCACCGAGGTCCCCTACCTCGGCAATCCCGTCGCCGTCGTCCTGGACGGCGACGGGATCGCCGACGACGAGATGGCCGGGCTCGCGAAGTGGACCAACCTGTCCGAGACGACGTTCATCGTCCCGCCCGCCTCCGACGAGGCCGACTACGGGCTGCGGATCTTCACGCCGGGCGGGGAGATCCCGTTCGCCGGCCACCCCACCCTGGGGTCCGCGCACGCCTGGCTCGAGGCCGGGGGCACGCCGAAGGCGCCCGGCGTACTGACGCAGGAGTGCGGGCTGGGGCTCGTACGGGTGCGGCGCCACGACAACGGACTGAGCTTCCGCGCCCCCGCCCGCCGCCGGAGCGGTCCCCTGGAGGACGCGCATGTGGACCGCATCGCCCGCGGGCTGCGCATCGACCGCGCACGGATCACCGGCCACCAGTGGGTCGACAACGGACCCGGCTGGGCCGGCGTCCAGCTCGCCTCGGCCGCGGAGGTGCTGGCCCTGGAGCCGGACGAGCAGCACATGCGTGACCTGACCCTCGGTGTGGTCGGCGCCCATCCCGAGGGTGCGCCCGAGCAGTTCGAGGTCCGTGCCTTCGCGCTGCCCCAGGGCGTGCGCGAGGACCCGGTCACCGGCAGCCTCACCGCGGGGCTCGCGCAGTGGCTCGTCGGCGACGGCAGGGCGCCGCGCGCCTTCCGGGTCGGCCAGGGCGCCGCCCTGGGACGGAAGGGCGTGCTCACCGTGGAGACGCAAGGAGAGGACATATGGGTCGGCGGCGCGAGTGTGACCTGCGTACGCGGCACCCTGCAGACGCTGGAACGCCGTATCAGTGCGCGGGTCAGTGGTCGTGACGGATCGGTGACAGGCCGACTGAGGAGTGTGCAGGCATGAACAGCAAAGCGATCGCAGTCACCGGACTGCGCAAGGCATTCGGCGAAAAGGCCGTGCTCGACGGCATCGGCTTCGAGGTCGCCGCGGGATCCGTCTTCGCCATGCTCGGCCCGAACGGCGCGGGCAAGACGACGACGGTGAACATCCTGGCGACGCTGATGAAAGCCGACGCCGGGACGGTCCGCGTCGCCGGCCACGACGTGGCCACCGCGACCAGGCAGGTGCGCGCCGCCATCGGCGTCACCGGTCAGTTCGCCGCGGTGGACGAGCTGCTGACGGGCCGGGAGAACCTGCAGCTGATGGCGGATCTGAAGCGGGTGTCCGGCAGCCAGGTGGTCGACCGGCTGCTGGAGCGCTTCGACCTGGTGGAGTCGGCGGACAAGATGACGGCGACGTACTCAGGAGGCATGCGCCGCAAGCTGGACCTGGCGATGACGCTGGTCGGCAACCCGCAGATCATCTTCCTGGACGAGCCGACGACGGGTCTCGACCCGCGCAGCAGGCGCACGATGTGGGGGATCGTCCGCGATCTGGTGGCCGACGGCACCACCATCTTCCTCACCACCCAGTACCTCGAGGAAGCCGACCAGCTCGCCGACCGGGTCGCGGTGCTCGACCAGGGCCGGCTCGTCGCCCAGGGCACCCCCGCGGAGCTCAAGGGCCAGATCCCCGGCACCCACGTCCGGCTGCGGTTCGCCGCCCTCGACGAACTCGACACGGCGGCCCGGGCGCTGCCCGGGTCCACCCGGGACGACGAGGAACTGACCCTGCGGGTGCCGAGCGACGGCGACTCGAAGTCGCTGCGGGCCCTGCTGGACCGGCTCGACGACGTCATGATCAATGCACCGGAATTCTCCGTGCACACCCCGGATCTCGACGACGTCTTCCTCGCCCTGACCGGGCACAAGACCGCCGAGGAGGCGATGGCCCAGTGAGTACGGTCACGATGGCGCTGGAAGATTCCACGATCATGCTGCGCCGCAACCTGAAGCACACCATGCGGAACCCGGTCACGGTGTTCAACGCGGTGCTGTTCCCGATCGTCATCATGCTGCTCTTCGTCAAGGTCTTCGGCGGCGCGTTCAGCGTCGGCGCCGACTACATCGACTACGCGACGCCGGGCATGCTCGTGATGACCGTCAGCTACGGCCTCGGCGCCACCGCGGCGGCCGTGAACGACGACATGGCCAAGGGCGTCATCAACCGGTTCAAGGCCATGGACGTCTCCCGCGGCGCCGTGCTGACCGGGCAGGTCGTCGTCACCACGGTGCGCTGCCTGGTGGCCAACGCGGCCATCATCGGAGTGGCCTTCGCCCTGGGCTTCGACCCCAACGCGAGCGCCCTCGACTGGCTCGGCGTGCTCGGCCTCGTCACGCTGCTCGCCTTCGCGGCCAGCTGGCTCACCGTCGCGCTGGGGCTGGCCGCGAAGTCCGCGGAGTCGGCCGGCCTGGCCGTCGTACCACTGATCATGCTGCCGTTCCTGAGCAGCGCGTTCGTGCCCGCGGACTCGATGGGAAGCGGCGTGCGGCAGTTCGCGGAGTACCAGCCCTTCACCCCGATCATCGAGACCCTGCGCGGGCTGCTGGCGGGCACCCCGTCCAGCGGCGACGCGGCCGCGGCCATCGCCTGGTGCCTCGGTCTTGCCCTCCTCGGGTACGCGTGGGCGGTCTCCTCGTTCAAGAAGCGCGCGTAATTCCGGCCGGTCCGTGTCCCCTCCCGAGCCGCCTCGGCGGACCCTCCCGTCCCCGAGGCGGCTCGACTTCTTCAGCAGTGATTTCCGGGTAGGAACGGAAAGAAAGAGGCTGGCAATGAAATCGTCGGATGCACCGGAGTCGCTGGCGCAGGAAATGGCCCGGCTGTGGGGGGAGTTCATGGACGGCCGCGAGGTCGGCCCCGATGACGACTTCTTCACCCTCGGCGGCAATTCGCTGACCGGAATAAAGATCATCGACCGGGTGGCGGAGGAATACGGCGTCCAGCTGTCCGTACGCGACTTCTACCTGGCGCAGACCCCGGCCCGGGTCGCCGAGCTGATCGAGCAGGGGAGGGCGGCGACGTGAGGCTGACGCCGGGCCCCGCACGCGACATCGACCTCGACAGCGTCGATCTCTTCGACCTGGATCTGTACACCTCCGGCGACCCGCACCCGATCTGGGACGTGATGCGGGAGAAGGCGCCGCTGCATCACCAAGTCCTCCCGGACGGCCGTGAGTTCTGGTCGGTGACCCGCCACGAGGACGTCTGCCGCGTGCTCGGCGACCACCGGGAGTTCACCTCGGAACGCGGCACGGTGCCCACCCACCTGGGCACGGACGACGTAGCGGCGGGCGTGCTGATGACGTCCACCGACCCGCCGCGGCACACCGAGGTACGCAGACCGCTCGGCTCCAAGCTCACCGCACGGGCGGTGAAGTCCTGGGAGGACACGATCCGCGGGACGGTCCGGCGCTTCCTCGAACCGGCCCTCGACGGGGAGGTCTTCGACCTGGCCGAGCAGGCCCTGCTGCTGCCCGCGCTGGTGACGGGCCCGCTGCTCGGCCTGCCGGAGCAGGACTGGGAGGAGCTCGTCCGGCTGACGGCCATGGTCACCGCCCCCTCGGACCCGCACTTCCAGATCGGCAGCGAGGCCGCGACGCTGGCCATCGCCCACCACGAGCTCGTCAGCTACGTGAAGCAGTGGGTCAGAACGCGGCGGACGGACACCGGCGACGGCGACAGCCTCCTGCATCACCTCATGAGCGTGCGGCCGGGAGGCGAGGCGCTGTCCGACGAGGAGATCGCCCTCGACGGCTACAGCATCCTGCTGGGCGCCAACGTGACGACGCCGCACACCGTTTCCGGCACCGTGCAGGCGCTCATCGAGCGGCCGGAGATCTACGAGAAGGCGCAGGCCGACCCGTCGCTGATCCCCAACCTGGTGGAGGAAGGCCTGCGCTGGACCTCGGCCGCGTGCAACTTCATGCGGTACGCGGTGGACGACGTCCAGATCGGCGGGGGCACCATCCCGGCCCGCGGGGCGGTCGTCGCGTGGATCGGGTCGGCCAACCGGGACGCGTCCCAGTTCCCCGATCCGCACACCTTCGACATCACGCGGAGCAACGCCAAGCGGCAGGTCGCGTTCGGCTTCGGCCCGCACTTCTGCATCGGCGCGCCGCTGGCCCGGCTGACCCTGCGGATCTTCTTCGAGGAACTGCTGCGGCAGTTCGGCACGATCGAGCTCGCCGGCGAGCCGCAGCACCTGCGGTCGTACTTCATCGCCGGGATGACCCATCTGCCCGTCACCGCCCAGAGAAGGACACCATGACCCCCGGCTCCACCACCGCCGCGACGCCGTGGCTCGTCCGGCCGCCGGCCGCCGGACATCCCGCCCGGATCTTCTGCCTGCCCTTCTCCGGATCGGGGGCCTCGGCCTTCAGCGCCTGGCCCGCCGTGATCGGCGATGCCGAGGTGTGCCCGGTGCAGGCCCCCGGCCGCGAGAACCGGCTGGCCGAGCCGCACTACGGCACGTACGAGAACCTCGCCGCAGGGCTGGCCGAAGCGCTGGCGCCGCACCTCGACCGGCCGTACGCGTTCTTCGGCCACTGCGCGGGCGCGCTGCCCGCGTACGAGACCGTGCTCCGGCTCGCGGAACTCGGCCTGCCCGCACCGGACTTCCTGTGCGTGTCCGGCCAGCCGGCGCCGCACCAGGCCGCGCAGGACCGGATGCTCACCATGACCGAGCCCGAACTGCGCGCCGAGGTCGAGTCGTTCATCCGCGGCCGGGGGATCGAACCCCGCCCCGACATGGTCGGCATGGGGCTGACCGTCCTGCGCCAGGACCACGCCGCCGCGAAGGCGTACCGGCGGACGGAACCGGTCGCGGTGTCCTGCCCGGTCGTCGCCCTGCACTGGCGGGACGACCCCGACGTGGCACTCGCCGATCTCGACGGGTGGCGACGGTACGCGCACCAGGTCGACATCCGGGTCGTCGACGGCGGCCACTACGACTTCATGGACGCGCCGGACGAGCTGCAGCGGCTGCTGGCCCGCCGGCTGCGGCGACCGGCGTACGGAAAGGGGAATGCCGGATGACGAGTCCGAGGGAAGAGCGGTGGGTGCGCCGCTTCCGCGACGGCGACGACTGCCGGACCAAGCTCGTGTGCTTCCCCCACGCCGGCGGCTGGGCGAGCGCCTACCGCAGCTGGCCGCTGGGACTGCCCGCGGACATAGGCGTGCTCGCCGTCCGCTACCCCGGCCGGGAGGACCGGTTCAGGGACCCGTTCCCGTCCGGCCTTGAAGCCCTCGCGGACGACGTGGCCGAAGCCCTCGGCGAGCTGCCGCCCGCGCACCTGGTGCTGTTCGGCCACAGCATGGGCGCGTCGGTGGCGCACGAGGTGGCGCTGCGCCTCCAGAAGCGCGGAGGCTCGCCCGCCGCCCTGTGCGTATCCGGACGGCGCCCGCCGCAGCTGCTGGACGGCCAGCGGCGGTACTCGGGACCGGACCAGGCGATCATCGCGGACATGCTCCGCCTCGACGCCAGCCGCGCCCCGGTCCTCGAGGACCCCGGCATGCTCGAGTACGTGCTGCCCGCGGTCCGCGCGGACTACCGGCTGGTGGACGACTACCGCGGCGGCCACCGGCCCCCGCTCGACTGCCCCGTGTACGCCTACGCCGGCGAGCACGACACCGAGGTGTCCGTGGAGCAGATGCGCGGCTGGGCGGAGGTCACGGACGCCGCCTTCCAGCTCCGGGTGCTGCCCGGCGGACACTTCTATCTCCGCACCGAGGAGGCCGCCTTGCTGGCGGACCTCACGGATGACCTCGACCGCCTCACCGGCCGTGCGGCCGAGGGGGTGTCGCGGGCCCGCCTGCAGTGAATACGGCTCCGATAAGCGCCCGATACGCCGGATACCTAACGTCGTGATGACCGCCCCGAACCGAAAGGGCGCAACGACGAAGGGAATTGTCGATGGAGGCCGTCCCGGCCCGCTGGGCCATTCCCGCCCCACCGCCTTGGTGAGGGCCGCGCCATGCCTGCCTTCGACTTCGAGACCCCGGAGCCGATTCTCGCCACCGCCACGCTCCACCTCGGCTGCGTACGGGTCACCGCTTCCGACCGCGGCACCGCCACCGTGACCGTGCGCCCCAAGGACAGCCGCGACGCGTGCGATGTGGCCACGGCCGGACTCGCCCGCGCCGAGTACGCGGCGGGGGAGATGGTGATCTCCGCGCTGCGGACGAACGGGCTGCCCGGCAGCGGAGCCGTACTCATCGACATCGAGCTTCCGAGTGACTCCCGGATGCATATGGACGCCCTGTCCGCCGACTTCCACAGCACGGGCCGGCTGGGCGAATCACGTATCTCCACCGGCTGCGGCCACATCCGGCTCGACCGGTCCGGGCCCGCGCACCTGTCCTCGGCACTCGGCAATGTCAGCGCGGAGCAGGTGGCCGGCCCGGCCAGGATCGACGCGAACTGCGGCGACGTCCACATCCGGCGGATCGACGGAACGGCCGAACTCACCAGAAGCATCGGCAACACCCGCATCGACCGGGTGACCGGCGACGTCCGCACCACGACGAACAGCGGCGACCTGCGCATCGACGCGGCGGATGCCGGCGTCGAGGCCCGCGCCGCCCAGGGCGACATCCGCATCGGCCGCACCGGCCGGGGCCGCCTCGACCTCGAGACCGCCTCCGGCAGGATCGAGGTCGGCCTCCCCGGCGGCATCGCCGTCGGCCTGGACCTCGACTCCCATGTCGGCACCGTGTACCGCTCCCTTGACCTCGTCGGCGGCGCGGCCGAAGCACCCGGGGCGATGGAAGCCCCCGGCACAGCCGTCCAGCTGCGCGCCCGGACGATCATCGGCGACATCGTGGTACGTCGCGTCGAACCCGGCCGCGAACAGGAGCAGCGGTAGCCGGGGACCGGCGCCCGCGAAGACATCTCACATCCGCCCTCGTACAGGCCGGCACCGGACTGCGCCGGCCACACCGGAAAGGACCCTTCCCATGCACCTGACCGCCGGACAGCAGTGGTGGGCGCCGCTGACCCAGCCCTTGTACGACCGTGACCGGCTTCGTGCCCGCCTCCTCGTCCTGCCGCACTCCGGCGGCGGGCCCAACCGCTACCGGGAGCTGGTCGCCGGCCTCCCGGAGGATTTCGAGGTACTCGGGCTCACCCTGCCCGGCCGGGAACGCCGGCTGGGGGAGCCGCTCGGCGCGGTGCTGGACGACGTCATCGGCAGCCTCGACGAGATCCACCGGAACGGCCCGCCCCTGCCCACAGTGATCTTCGGACACAGCCTGGGCGCCGGCCTCGGCCTGCACCTGGCCCACGCCCTCGGGCCGCAGTGCCACGCCCTGGTGGCCTCGGCACAGGCCCCGCAGGAACGGGTCGGACGACGCCCGGACGGCACCGACGACGACCTGCTCTCCATACTCGAGCGCAGCGACGCCAACGTCCCCCCGGAGATCCTGGAGGACGACGAGTGGCGCGCCACGGTGCTCAGAACACTGCGCGCGGACCTGAGGCTGGGCATCCAGGCCGCCGGCCTCACCGAGGGCATCCGTATCGCGGCCCCCATCACGGTCCTGTGCGGCCGCGAGGACCGCCTCATCCCCCTCGACCAACTGACAAACTGGCGCACTTACACGAGCGGCCCCTGCGAGGTAACCCTCTTCCCGGGCGGCCACTTCGCCCTCTTCGACGCCATCAACAGGCAGTCGATAACCGGCGTACTGGAACAACACCTCACCATGGCCGCAGCCGATGCGGGATACCGCACCGCCACCGCCTGACCTTTCACCCGCGAAGCCCCGGCCGCACGAGCGGCCGGGGCTTCGCCTGAGCACCTCTCGAAGCGATGGCCTCAATCCGCAAGGGCGGTCTGGATGAGCTGCGGGCTGCGGCCGCGGCGGACGAGGCTGCCGCGGCCTGGAGGCTGGTGGGAGGGGTACAAGCCGGGGAAGAGCTGGCCTTCGCCGCGTTCGCCGGCCATGACCAGGGCGGTGGCGCCGGACTCGCGCAGACCGGCGAGGAACGGCTCGTACATGGCGCGGGAGCTGCCGGCCACCCGGCGGGTGACGACGAAGTGCAGACCGATGTCTCCGGCGACCGGGATATACGGCAGGAAGGACTCCAGGGGCCGCTGCCCCGCAGTGGTCAGGATGTCGTAGTCGTCGACGAGGATGACGACGCGCGGGCCGGAGAATTCGCCGGGCCCCGCGTTCAGGTCCTCGGCGCCCGGGAGGCGTTTCTCCAGCTCGCCCGCGATGCCGCCGGCCAGGCCGGCGGCCAGCTTGGGATTGTGGGCATAGCCACCCAGATACGAGTCCGGGACCGTACCGCGCAAGCCGCGACGCGGGTCGAAGACCGCCAGCACCAGTTCGTCCTCGTCGTAACGGGCGGTCAGCTGCTGGGTGAGGAGCTTGAGCAGGTTCGTCTTGCCGCACTCGTCGTCGCCGAGGACCAGGAAGAACGGCTCGCGCTCAAAGTCGGCGAAGACCGGTTCGAGGTTGGTCTCGTCGATGCCGAAGGCGATCCCGCGCTCCGGCTGGGCATCCCCCCGCGGGAGTTCGGCGGCCGGCAGCACCCGGGGGAGCAGCCGGACGCGGGGTGCTGCCGGCCCGTGCCAGGCCTCCGCCGCCTTCTGGCACAGCAGGGCTGTCGCATGCGGGAGGTCGTCGCTCGACGTGAGGCCGTCGATCCGTGGCACGGCGGCCAGGAAGTGCTGACGCTGCGGGGTCAGGCCGCGACCGGGCAGGCCGGCCGGAACGTTCACCGCGACCTTGCGGTCGAATTCCGAGTCCATGGGGTCGCCCAGCCGCAGCTCCAGCCTGTTCCCCAAGTGGTCCTTGAGCGCCGACCGCACCTCTATGGGCCGCGCGGCGGCGATGATGACATGGATGCCGAAGCCAAGCCCGCGGGCGGCGATGTCGGTGACGATCGGATCCAGATCCTCGTAGTCGGTGCGGAATGTCTTCCAGCCGTCGATCACCAGGAAGACGTCACCCCATGGATGGTCCTGGACATCGATCTCGCCGCGGGCCCGAAGGCGGCGGAAGGTGCCGATGGAGTCGATACCCCTGGCGTGAAAGAATTTCTCCCGCCGGTTGAGGATTCCCTGCACCTCGATCACCGTGCGCTGCACCAGCTCCGGTTCGAGACGCGATGCGACCCCGCCCATGTGCGGGAGGCCTGCCATTGCCGACATGCCGCCGCCGCCGAAATCCAGCCCGTAGAACTGAACCTCCTCGGGTGTGTGCGTCAGCGCGAAGGCCGCGATCAGCGTGCGCAGCAGCGTTGATTTGCCGGACTGCGGACCGCCGATGAGCTGCATGTGGCCTGCCGCGGCCGAGAAATCCAGCCAGAGCCCGTCCCGCCGCTGCTCGAATGGCTTGTCGATGAGCCCGAGCGGCACCGTCAACCGACCGCGCGGCGCGTGCGGTGCCGCCAGGCCGCGCCCCTCCATGACCTCCAGACCCGGCAGCAGTTCGTCCAGTGAAGGAGGTGCGTCGAGCGGTGGCAGCCACACCTGATGCGCCGGCGGACCCGCGCCCTCCAGACGCTGGACGATGACGTCCAGCAGGGAGTCCCCGTGGACGACGACGTCGTACCCCGGCGGCAGGGGCGGCATGGTCGCCCCCGATGGTGGCCCGAAGATGGTTCGGGGCTGCGCCAGCACGAAATCCGGATCAGGGGTCGGTGGAGCAAGGTCCGGCGCCCGGTAGACGCCCGAGACATACGGCGCCCTGAAGCGGACCCTTTCGTCGCTGCCGTACGTCAGATAGCCGGATCCGGGCAGCGAAGGAAGGTGGTACGCGTCCGGCACTCCGATGGCCGTCCGGGACTCGGCGGCTGAGAAGGTGCGAAAGGCGATGCGGTACGACAGGTAGGTATCCAGCCCCCGCAGCTTGCCCTCCTCCAGTCGCTGTGAGGCCAGCAGCAGGTGCACACCGAGCGACCGGCCGATCCTGCCGATCTGGATGAACATGTCGATGAACGCGGGCCGGGCGCTCTGCATCTCGTCGAACTCGTCAATGACAAGTACCAGCGTTGGAAGGGGAGTGAGCGGTTCCGCTGCGTCACAGGCGCGCTGATAATCCTGAATGTTGGCAAAGTTGCCCGCGGCCCGCAGCAGCTCCTGACGGCGTGCCAACTCGCCGGCGACGGCCTCCTCCATGCGGTCGACCAGCGTCAGGTCGTCCGACAGGTTCGTGAGTACCGCGGCAACATGCGGCAAGTGGGACATGCCCGCGAAGGTCGCGCCGCCTTTGAAGTCGGCGAGGATGAAGTTGAGGGTTTCCGGGGAGTGCGTGGCGGCCAGGCCGAGTACCAGCGCGCGCAGCAGCTCCGACTTGCCGGTGCCGGTGGCGCCGACGCACAATCCGTGCGGCCCCATGCCCTCAAGTGCGGCCTCCTTCAGGTCCAGCACCACCGGCGAGCCGTCCTCGGCAACGCCGATGGGCACCCGTAGCCGCTCCGCCGGAGGCAGCGGGCGCCAGGTGCGGGCGGGGTCGATCTCAGCGGGGTCGCCCAGGCCCAGGAGTTCAGTGAACGAGGGGTTGTCGGGCGCCCGGCCAGGAGCCGACTCGGTCGCATGCTCGGACCATCGGTCACGCATCCGCCGGGTGAGGTCGACGAGCGCTTGGCGGGCCTGCACCGGACCCGTCACCGGCTCCAACTGCGGCACCGCCACCCGAATACGCCGGCCGTGCATCAGTGCCCAGCCGACACCGACATTTGCTGCCAGACCCGTGTCGATCAGGGACGTCTGCGGATCGTCGAGGGGGAGCTCGATGCGCGCCCCGAGCAGGCTGCGGAGGTCGGCGTCCACGTCACTCCACCGACGGGCCGAGACGATGAGGTGCACTCCGTAGTTGAGGCCGGCGTTGATGAGCCGCTGGACCTCATCGGCAAAGCCCTCGATCTCCCAGTGGAAGTCGAGCCACCCGTCCACCACCAGGAAGACGTCGGTTCCGCGATCCCAGGCGAGCCCTTCGGATGCCCGGCGTTCACGGAATTCCTCGACGGAATCGATGTCCAGGTCACGGAACATGGCCCGCCGGGCATCAAGCTCATGCTTCAGCGCGGACAGGATCTCGGCCACCTTCGCGCCCTCGTGCGCGGCGGCAATCCCCTTGATATGAGGTGTTGACCTGAGCGCTCCGAGGCGGTTGACAGCTCCCTCGAGGAGATAGAACTCCACCTCATGCGGCGTATGAGTCAGTGCGAGCGACATGATGGCGGATCGCAGCAGAGTTGTCTTGCCGCTGCCCAGCCTTCCCACGATGCCTGCGTTGCCCTCTCTGCCGGACAGGTCGAGGCAGACAGGTGTGCCGCCGAAACCGGCCGCCAGGCGGCCGATGGGCACCAGGAGCCGGGATGCGCCCTCCCACGCGTCGCAGATGAAACCGCGGTCCATCGTGTCCACCGGCGGCGGGAGGAGATCGCCCAGCAGCAGCTCATCTGTGCGCAGCGCACCGGACACCGGCCCGCCGGGGCCCCCGGGCCGCGCCGCGTAGGCGAGGGTGACCTGCCCCTCGCACTGGCCCGACTTGGTGGGCGTCTGCTCGGGGCCGCTCTGATTGACAACGGCGTCGTGCACGTACGTATAGAGATCGTCGGGGGTGATGAAGCCATCGCCGTCGAGATCCGCGTGTCCTGTGCTCAGCCCCTCGATCACCGCTGCTGTGAAGCGCGATCCGCCCGGGCGCGCCTGATTCATGGTGAGTTGATCGCCCTCGTAGGCGTACTCGAGGGCGGTGGCCGCGGTGACCACGAAGGTGCCGCGGCCGCCCAGCGCGCTGTTCACATCCACGGCCGAATCACTCATCGGAATGCCCCGGTGAAAAAGACCGCTGTAGCAGCAGTCCAGCAGAATCACCTTTGAACGGGCGTCGCTCTCGTCCAGCAGCTGATGGATGAAATCGGCGCGTACCGCGGTGGTGTGCGGTCGCTTCAGGTCGGTCCCGGTGGTCGCGAAGAACAGCCGGTCGGTGTCGTTCCTGATGCCGTGACAAGCGAAGTAGAGCAGTACGAGATCCTCGGGGGAGCGGTCGCTGAGCAGCTCCTCGATCTCCCGCTCGATCTCTTCCTTGGGGCGGTTCGTCAGGGTGCGGACGAGGTCGAAGCGTCCTACCGCCTCGTCCAGCAGAATGGCTTCCAGCTCATGAGCACTTCGCGTCGGCGTCCGGAGCTTGGAGAGGCCTGGGTCGGCATAACCGTCAGTCGCGATCAGCAGCGCGATCCGGCGCCCCGCCATCCACGTCCTCCCCACCACGATCCGCTGCCTCCGCAGCAATCCGCGCTGAAATCACATCGATGAGTCTGGACTGGTCGGCAGCGGACAGCGCCTCGAACTTGCCTTTGTGCTCGCCGAATTCCCACTCCACGCTGCGCGCCTTGGAGCGATCGACAAAGGCGACGACGACGTTGCCGATGGCTTTGAGCGCTGCCACGGAAAACGCGCCGCTCAGCACAATGGCGCCGAGCTCATAGCCGACCGAGGCCATGGAGCCGGCGGGCGGCGGCGACTGCTTCCGCTCCACGTGGACCAGCCCAAGTGCCCGCAAGTCCCGGTACAGGCTGCGAACCAGGCGCTCCACCTGTTCGTCCACGGACGCAGGCCCGGCATCGACCCGGAGCTCCAGCTCTTGCACTCGTCCTCCCAGCAGCGACGGAGCGGTACTGAAGGATCGTATTCGCCGCCACCAGTTGATGTGGCCGTTTACGACCGCGTCGCCGTGCGGCATCCGTCGTCCGACGCCGCGGTCCGCTCGCTCAATGAGGTGCTGCGGTCGTACGGGTCGACCTCGGGACCCGCGGCCTGGTCGGCCGACTTCGTGCCGAACGGTGGGGTGAGGTAGCCGGTGGGGGCGCCGCAGCCGCCGTTGGTCATGTCGGCCTTGTACGAGACGAGGGAGAAGGTGCCCGGCTCGGTGATCACCTTGGCGGGGTCGTCCCAGCTCAGCACCACCTCGCGCCGCACGATCGTGCGGACGACCTCGTCGCCGCCCGCCGCCGGCGCGACCGGGTACACGTACGTGACGTCGCTGGTCACCTGCAGCGCACCGCGCTTGCCCTCCTCGTACGTGATCCGGCCCCGGGTCTTGACCACATCCCCGACGAGCCGCGCGTGCGAGGTGTCGAACCGGCTGAAGAGGAGCAGCGGGTCGTGGCGCTCGCTCGGCGCGCGGAAAGCCGCCTTCAAGTAGGCCTGTACGTCCTTCTGGTGGGGATTGATCAGCGCGATCGCCTTCTTCGGCCGGTCACCCTGCAGCACTCCCCGATCCAGGCTCGCCGCGGCGAGAAAGGCCCGGGTCTGCTCCAGCGCCCGCTCTACCTGCGCCCGGCTCATCCACCCGGTGGCCCTGGCCTCCGGCACCGGGAGCCCGGCCGCGCCACTCGACCAGCGAGCCGCGGGCGACCCCTTGAACGGCTCCCCGAGCGTGCCTCGTCGGGCACTCTCCGCCGGAGGCGCATCGCTCCGGCCGTCGTCGCCGAACCACCCGACCACCCACCCTGGCACCAGCGCCACGACCAGCAGCGCCACCGAAGCCAGCAGCCCGACCACGTACCAGCCCTTCCTCCGCCGGGGCCGCGCCGGCTCGCGCGCCACCCCACCGGGCATCGATCCGACCCCGGTCGCACCGGCGGGGCCCCAGGCAAACTTCACAGTCTCGCTCACCCTCCGAAGGGTACGGCGGTACGCTGCCGTGATCTTC